>RGPR01000124.1 GCA_010030245.1 Gammaproteobacteria bacterium | reverse complement strand
GCACGCGCATGGAGTTCAAATTCATTTTGACGTTGGCTTGCCATGGTCACCATACCGGTATCATGCGGACGTGGACTCACTTCTGAAAACCAGACTTGATCATCTTTAACAAAGAGCTCCACACCAAACAAACCTAAACCACCCAAGGCATCAGTAATTTTTTTAGCAATGTCATGTGCTTTTTCTAAAGCAACTATATTCATGGGTTGAGGTTGCCAACTCTCCACATAATCACCGTCAACTTGCTTATGACCTATAGGCTCACAGAAGTAAGTTTCGATATCTCCCTTTTCATTTTTGGCACGAACCGAGAGTAGAGTAATTTCATAATCAAAATCAATTTGACCCTCGACAATGACAACACCCTTATTTACTCGTCCAGCGGAAGCTGCATAATCCCATGCGTCTTTTACTTTAGAAGCTTCAGTAATGCGAGATTGACCTTTACCAGAAGACGACATCGTAGGTTTCACAAAACATGGATAACCAATACCGCCATCAATAGCGTTTTGTAATTCATCTAAACTTTTAGCGAATGCAAATGTTGAGGTGGGAAGCTTTAATTGGTTAGCGGCTAAATCACGAATACCTTCGCGATTCATGGTGAGTTGAACCGCTTTAACGGTTGGAATGACAACTGCATCACCACTCTTTTCAATTTGCGCTAATACATCAGTATTAATGGCTTCAATTTCAGGGACGATGTAATGCGGTTTTTCTGATTTAAAGAGATTAAGAAGTGCTTCACTATTCGTCATATCAATGACATGGGATCTGTGTGCAACCTGATGGCCGGGAGCTTTCTCATATCGATCCACCGCAATCACTTCGACACCTAAACGCTGCAGAGCAATAATCACTTCCTTGCCCAGTTCACCGCTACCAAGCAGCATGACACGTGTCGCATTTGGGGATAATGGGGTACCAATATTCATATATAAAATGATATCACGAGGCCGAGGATTGATTTTGAAAGTATTTAACTCTTAATCACGCCAGCTTTAATCGCATATCGAATAAGTTCAATAGGTGTATTGATATTTAACTTTTGTTTAATCATTGTCTGATAATTTGAAACTGTTTTAGAGCTAATATTATTTTTTAGCAATCTCATCACTTAAAAAAACTTCGCCTCGCGATATGGTCTCAATGGCTTTCACTAAATCATCGCCTAGTGTATTTTTAATCAGATAGCCCTTAGCACCTAGCTTCAATGCCTGATTAGCAAAGGATAAATCTTCATGCATCGATAACACTAAAATTTTGGCTTTTTCATGACGCATCATTATTCGTCGAATAGCTTCTAATCCACCCATGCCAGGCATGGATAAATCTATCACAATCACGTCAGGCTCTAATGCTCCAAAGAGTTGATAGCCTTTTTCGCCACTTTCAGCCTCCGCTATCACTTCAAATAAAGGCTCTTGCTCCAAAAGACGTTTCACCCCTGCACGCACCACCGCATGATCATCGACTAAAACAATCGTTACTTTTTTACTCATCTATTTTCGAATCGGTAATTGAATTGTTAATGTTGTGCCACGTTTAGATTGACTCACAATATTGATCTTGCCGTTCATTTCATGAATGCGCTCTTTGATGCCTAACAAGCCAAATCCATCGCGATGCGATTTAGAAAATCCCATACCATCATCATGAATGTTGATATAAATTAATCGATTGAATTTATTTTTTGACTGATACTCAATATGAATATCAACATGCTTAGCTTTGGCGTGCCTAGAAATATTCGTGAGACACTCTTGGAGAATTCGATAAGTCGTAACAGAAATATTTTCAGTGAATTTTGGTAATGATTTCAACTTAATATCGAACTGCAATTTAATTTTTGGGTGTCTTAATTCCCATGTCGTCACTAGATCAATAAGTCCCTCTTCTAAACCTAACTCATTTAAAACGCCTAACTTTAAACGGCCTAACATGCCACTTACAAGCTCCATTAGATATTTAGAGAGATCGCTGATCGCATCTGCACTCGGTTTTATTTTTGGATATTCTTTATTGGCAAGTATTTTTAGAGCTGCCGCATCAGCATGAATCGCTGTGAGAGATTGACCAAATTCATCATGTAAATCACGTGCTAGTTTTTTGCGTTCAATTTCTTGTAACTTAATTAATTGTTGAGACAATTGACGATTTTTAGAAATACTTTCTTCTAAGACTTTCACCATACGATTAAATTTTTGACCGATAACTTTTAATTCTCTTGTTTTTAAATTGGGAATTCGTGTCTTAAAGTTACCCTCTTCTAATTGATTTAATGCCTCAAGAATGTGCTCAATAGGATTTAATGCGTTCGACAGTATCCAAACCACAAGGGCATTAATAAGCATAAAGAAAATACCAATCAGCTGAAGTGTATCTTGGAGTTGATTCCAAATCTCACCGTACTCATAAGAAGGATCTGGCGATATTAGAATATCCCCTTTATGGTCACCCAAAATCACTACAGGCAAGCGCTTAGGCTCCCAGGGTTGAGACATTGCACCCATTAAGCTTATAAACCACTCAGGCGCTTGATTGAAAGATTTTGTTTCCGAAACATTACTATCTAATAACTTTCCTTGTACATTAAAAAACTCAATCTTGATATGTCTCATATGCACCAAGTTCTGCAGATTAAAAGGCTTAAACTCATTTTCAATCGATTGATACTTTGGATTTTTAAGTACGCCAATTTCAAAAAGATAAAGCGCTAATTTTTCAGAAGAATTAATTTCAGCATGCACATTTCTTTTTGCATCTTGAATTGTGAGTGATGAACTCACAATCAAAATAAGAAATAAAAGAAAATTGATAGTTAATAAAATGCGAAGCTTTAGGCTCAAGAAAATTCTCGTTTATAGATTTTGGTTGTATTGTAAATAAAAAAGGGGCTTATCGCCCCTTTTTTTATATTATACGTTTAATTATTCTCTGAGCCGCCAAACTCATAGCGGACACCAATCCAAGCTGCACGAGGTGCGCCTGGTGATACAAGTCTCGTACCAGATGTATCATTATCCCAGATACCTGTTGAACCAAAATGACTCATACCCAAACGACCTGTGGTTTCATAGTCTTTATCAAAAATATTGATGGCCTTCGCAAAAACTTGCCAGCCAGTTGCTATCTTGTACTGAGTATCGAAATTAACAATCGCATAACCGCCCGTTTTTCCTTTTCCGCATGGAATTTCATCACCATCAGTATCACATGCTGCTGAATTGGCTTGATGAGCATTATTCTCATTACCATGCATATAACGACTTGAAAAAGCAACTAGGTTTGCACCTACTGTCCATGAAGGGATCACTTCATATTGCGCTCTCAGTTTCAATTGATGTTTAGGAATACCAGGTAAGTAATTGCCTTTATTGACCATAATTTCAGTGCCATCTCTTGATGAATTGGACTCGCTTGTTATATCAAAACTATCTTCATAAGTTGCTCTAATATAACCATATGAACCACTTAGTTTTAGTTTATCAATACTTGCACTTAAGCCCACATCTAAGCCTTGTCTTTTTGTACGACCCACATTTGAAAAATATCCCATGCTGGTGTTATTGCTGTCGGCTGAATGAATAAACTGAATATCATTATGATTTACCGCTTGATAAACCGATGCATTCCATTTTAAATTTTCAGTTAAATTTCCTCTTGCACCAAAATCCCATGTCTTAGCAACAACTTGCTTAAGTGGCGGATCACTTGCCATCGCATTTGGAAGCAAACATGGTGCTGCAGGATCTGCACAGCCCAATTCCATAGCTGTAGGCGCGCGATTTGATTCACTGTATGAACCATAAACACTAACATCTTGATTAGGCGTTAAAGTTAATCCTAAAGTTGGATTTACTCGTCCAAAGTAATGACTACCTCCTGCATTACCATCATGCCCACTAACGCCTACTAAATAATCCGTATTACCCACTTTAGAATAGTTATATCTTAAACCGCCATTCACATGCACTAGATCATTAAGCGAAATTGTATCTGTCGCCAAAACATGCATTGTGGTTGTTTTGCCTTTGAAGTTAGTGCTTGTCTCTTCATCATCAGCTGCACCGCCTGAGGGATAGCGCGTACTATCCCAGTTATTAAATTCTTGTTCCCATTGGCCATATTTAGAGATGGATCGATCAACGCCTGCACCCACAATTAATTGATTTTTTTTATTAAAAATATTCTGATTAAAGGCAAGTTGCGCATTTAAACCAAATGCATTGGTTTGTGTTCTAGTTCGATTAAATACAGATTGTGCGTCATTTATAGCAGGTTCCCCTGCACCACCGCAATTTGGATCCCCAGTTGGACAAAATGCATCATTCACGTCGCCATTCAGTGTTTTTTGATTAGATCTTTTGTAGTAAGCATTCGCACTTAACATGACATCATTATTCAGCCAGTGACTGCCATTGAGTGTTAACTGATTGAAGTAGTTATTTGTTTGGTCAGGCCTTGTATGGATCGCTTCACGTCCGAAGCTTGTCATAAGCTCTTGAGGAACCAGCCCGTTTCCGATCATATCGTTATTGATATTAAGATAGCTCAAATCAATTTTAGTAGATTCATTTTGCCATCCAACCTTACCAAAGGTTTGTTTAACAGTTGTCGGTGAAAATTTTCTCCAGCCGTTTTCATCAA
>RGPR01000123.1 GCA_010030245.1 Gammaproteobacteria bacterium | reverse complement strand
GAACTGGTTTTAATGGATCGTTATCATTCGCACCCTTGGTTTTATAGAATGAGTAAAGGGGAATTATTCCTAATGGACGGTGAATTATCCAGTATTTTATCCCTTTGTGATAATAATTTGAAACAGGCTATTCAAATTTTATCTTGACAGCCAGTAAATACGTGCTATTATAGGCAAATGGATGGAGAACTAGCAATGCGTAGCCTTATTGCCAAGTCATTGGCTGACCCCAAATACCGTCAAAAAATTGTCACCCCCCGTAAGGGAAAGGGCAGCTATACCCGTAAACCAAAGCATAAAGGTGCAAAATGACCATTATTAGCTTAAAAAATGCTATGTCTGCCGCTTGTGCGGCACAACGGATGAACGGTCGTTATATCAAACGGCATGACGCCACACAAGGTGAGTTGAGTAATGCCGCACTTATGCGTGAATTTCTTAATCCAGAAATGGAAAACTTTAACATTTTGCCACAAGATATTGAACTTGCTGAACAAATTGTAGAATATCTTGACAGCAAGATGATTGAACTTATTGCTGGCACATTACACGAATACTGGAAAACTTGCGTTCTTTTAACAGAACAAAAAGAATTTAAAACGGACGATTACCGTAATTTGGCAGTTATTGCAAGCGTTCCTAGTTCCTATAATAACGCTGTAAAGCGTGAGCAAGCCGTTGAAAAGATTGCACAAATTGGTGAAAATAGCCGTCACATTGGACAAATTGGTGATGGTTTAAAGGCAACCGTAACAATTGTAAGTGCCGTTTATAGCCATAATTACGGTAAATGGTATCATACGGCTGAAATTGACGGAAATCTTGTAAGTTTTCCACATGCTAACCGCTTGGAAAATAACGAGAAAATCAGCTTGACCGCACGTATCTATAAACATGATGACAAAAATGTAACCCGTTTACATTATGTTCGTCTTGAAAAAAGTGCTTGACAACCCCTAATCCTGTGGTAATATAAGTTATAGTCAATTGATGGAGAAAATTGATGCGTAATCTTGAAGCCTATATCAATAAGCAGAACGTTTGGAACGCTATTTTCAACAAGCGTCAAATGGATGTCAATAATTTGACAAGCCGTGATATTGCAGAATTGCAAGATAGTCTTGAAGCTGAACTTTCGCCCGAAAACCTTTGCTGTGACGGTGAATTGTCTGGTAAGGCACTTATACAAAAATCACGTTGGTTGCAAGGTGCGCTTGCAGATTTGCAAAAAATTTCTGCTTGACAACTACAAATAATATGGTATATTGAGTTATAGTCAACTGATGGAGAATTACAATGGCTAAACCAAATGAAGCACTTTCCGAAGTGCGCACCGTTACTCTCGCTTCTGCAAAGCGTGAAATTATGGTATGTATGAAACGTAAACGTCCTATCTTCTTGTGGGGTGCTCCTGGCATTGGCAAGTCCGAACTGGTTGCCGATATCTGTGAAAGCATGGGCGGCAAGCTGTATGACTTGCGTCTTGCACTCATGGACCCTTCCGATCTTAAAGGTGTTCTTTACTACAACCCAACCGTTGGCAATGCCATGTGGAATGCTCCGCCTGATTTGCCTACAGCAGAAGAAGCTGCCAAGTATCCTGTTGTCGTGTTGTTCCTTGATGAAATGAACAGTGCCGCACCAGCAACGCAAGCTGCCGCTTATCAGCTTGTTCTTAATCGTCGTGTTGGCACATATGAACTTCCTGACAATGTTGTTATCGTTGCCGCTGGTAACCGTGACACTGACCGTGGTGTCGTGTATCGTATGCCATCGCCACTTGCCAACCGTTTTGTTCACTTGAACTTGCGTGTTGACTTTGACTCGTGGAATGATTGGGCATTGAACCATGCTATCAATCCTGACGTTGTTGCATATGTTACTTGCAACAAGAATGATTTGTTCAACTTTGATCCTCGTCAAAGTGGTGCATCGTTTGCTACGCCTCGTTCGTGGTCATTTGTTAGCGATCTTTTGCAAGAAGACCTTGCAGATGTTGAGTTGAATGATCTTGTTGCAGGCACTGTTGGTGAAGGTGTTGCACTCAAGTTTGCCGCACACCGCAAAGTGGCAAGCCAGATGCCTAACCCTACCGATATTCTTAATGGCAAGGTCAAGGAACTTAAAGCCAAGGATATTGGTGCTAAGTATTCGCTAACCGTTTCATGTTGCTATGAACTCAAGGATAGCTATGATCGTCGTGGTGGTGAACGCATGAAGGACATCGAGAATACCGCTTGGCACGATGAACTTGACAACGTGTTCCGCTTTTTCCTTGACAACATGGATACGGAATTGCAAGTTATGATGCTTGCTACTATTCTGCGTAACTACAAGTTGCCAATGAAGACAAGTAAGATGAAACACTATAAGGAATACCATGCTAAAAACGGTGACTTCATCCTTGCGGCAGTGCGTGATTAATCTCGCCCCTATCGTTCTCCATCACAGTGAGGGCGAGATAAGGTAGGGAAAGTAGTGTGAATTTCCCTACACAAGGGGGGTAGTGCCGCAACACTTCCCCCCTTTTTTAAAGGATATATTATGGCTTATTGGATTACAGGTGCAGGTCATTTTTCTGGTATAGGAAGTGCTGTAGCATTACATTTGTTAAAAAATAATAACAATGTTGTTATTAACAGTCGTACTATAGATAAAGCATGGTATGATTATAAAAACTATTTTGGTGATAATTTACAAATTGTAAAAGGTGATATTACTGATACAAATATTCAAAATAAATTTATAAGTTATGTTTATAATTTTCCAAACTTTAGTAAATTTGATGGATTAATTAATAATGCAAGCACGGTAGGACAATACAATAATATAAAAAGAGAAGATTGGAATAGAGAATTTTTAATAAATGTCATTGTTCCATATGAGTTAAGTTTAAAAGCTAAACCATATCTAGAAGCAAGTAATGGTGCAATTGTTAATATAGGAAGTAGAGTTGGTTTGCAAGTTGCTCCTAGTCACAACATGGTTTATGGGGTAGCAAAAGCTGCTGAACATCAACTTACTTTATCAATGGCTGCAGAATTTGCTCCAAACATTAGAGTTAATGCACTATTGCCAGGATGTTTTGTGAGCGCAAGATTACAAGATAAATTTGGTGAAAATACTGATAAAATTATAGAAAATTATAAGAAAAAATCCCTATTAAATTCGGTTTTAGATGAACAGGAAATAGTAAAATCGGTGGTATTTTTGCTTGAAAATAAGAATATTACAGGGCAATTATTGCCAATTTGTAACGGAGCAAGCGTAAATTTAGCCTAAAATAATGCTTGACAACCCATAAATCTATGGTATTATGTATATATGGATAGGAGATTAATTATGGCTAAAGTTAAACAGGGTGGTGGCAAGCTGTCCGATACTATTGACGCTACGGTAGATTACAACGCACGTCAAGCAATTCTCAAGGCTCGTATTGCACTGGTTCTTAAACAACCATTTTTTGGCAATCTTGCCATGCGTCTTAAATTGGTCAATGCCGATAGTTGGCTGACCACTGCCGCAACTGATGGTCGTCACTTTTATTACAACAGTGACTTTATCCTCAAGTTGCCTACCAACCAAATGATGTTCTTGTTTTGTCACGAATTGCTACATTGTGCATATGACCATATCAACCGTGGTATTGGTAAGCAACGTGATATTGCCAATATCGCAATGGACTATGTTGTAAATGCAGATTGTATCAAGTATAACCTTGGTGCAAAAATTACCGTTGTTCCTGTATTGCATGATCGCAAATATGATGAATGGAATTTTGAACAAGTTTATGATGACTTGATCAAGAACGCACAGAAAATCAACATTGAAGATTTGCTTGACCAATTGCTTGATGACCATCTTGATGCTGACAAAGATGGCAAGGACGGTGGTGGCGAAGGTGATGGTGATAAGGATGGCAAGGGTCGTCCTGTGCTTTCACAAGAAGAACGTCAGAAGATCAAGGATGAGTTTAAAGAAGCAATGCTTGCCGCCGCACAAAGTGCAGGTGCTGGCAATGTTCCTGGCAATGTCAAGCGTATGATCAATGAACTCACGCAACCTAAAATCAACTGGCGTGAACTCATTACACAACAAATCCAATCTACTGTTAAGAATGATTACACGTGGACTGTTCCTAACAAGAAACATTTTAGTAATGGTTTTGTGCTTCCTAACATGCGTAAGGACCAAGCTATTGATGTTTGTGTTGCTATTGATACTAGTGGTTCTATCAGCAATGAACAGTTGAATAACTTCTTTGGTGAAATCAACGGTATCATGCAATCATATGATGATTACAAAATCAAAGTGTGGTGCTTTGATACACAGGTTCATAACCCACAAGAATACACCACTGCTGATGGTGATGATCTTGTAAACTATGAACCCAAAGGTTTTGGTGGCACTGACTTTGAAGTTAATTGGAACTGGATGAAACACGAAGATGTTTCACCAAAACTATTGATTGTGTTTACTGACGGTGAACCATTTGGTTCTTGGGGTGATGAAAACTATTGTGATACTGTATGGATTATCCATAACAAGTATAACAAGACTATTGAACCACCATTTGGTGTAAGTGCTTACTACGAAGATGCCTAATCCTATCCATCCATAAGGCATCTTTCAAGGCTCCGAAAATTTTCGGAG
>RGPR01000122.1 GCA_010030245.1 Gammaproteobacteria bacterium | reverse complement strand
AACAGTTTATGATGGATTATATTTTATATCAGGAGTTCAATACTCTTTTAATGATAATCAAATAATTCATCATTGGGATGGTGTATTAGGTAATTTACAGGGAGTACACTTCCCCAGTTTTAATTTTCAGGATTTATCTGAAATGAATTTAAATTCTTCAGTTATACCACACAATAGATTGGTATTTTGTCCTCATATTTTTGGTCCACTAATATCGGATTATTTCACAATTACTGGACCAATAGATTGGGAAAAAAACTTTGGATATATAAGTACAAAAGATTGGAAATGGAAAGACGTTCCTATTATATTTACTGCAATGGGCGGATGGTTAGAAGGACCTACACTAGCATTTTATACTGAATTTCAAAAATGGTGTAATAGCCTTTATCCCAATGCTTACCAAGATTTTTGCATAGATGAGTATGCCATGGTTGATAAGTTTAACCCCTATACTCGAGCACTTGCCACTTTAATGCTTTTAGACTCTAATATCTTACAATTCAAAAAACCTATCCGAGCAGATCAAGGATTTTATGAGCGTTGTTGTGAAAAATACCATGGCATGTTCGAAAAAATGATTGATAAATTGGTTCTGTCGCAAAAAGTTGTCTGATAGGATAAGATCCTCATTTTTTTCTTGTGGACTATCAACAATGCTCAGTTTCAAGTGTCGACATTTTAAGCAGGATATAATTTTGATGTTGGTCAGATGGTACTTGGCCTATTCGTTGAGTTATCGTGACGTTGAGGAACTTGCACTAGAACGGGGTCTAAAAGTAGATCATGCAACAATTAATCGATGGGTTATCTGCTATTCACCGCAACTGGAAGAGGTATTTCGAAAGCGTTATAAGCGTCCTGTAGGAATTTCCTGGAGAATGGATGAGACCTATATAAAAGTAAAAGGCCAATGGGTTTATCTGTACAGAGCCGTTGATAAAGAAGGCCAAACCGTTGATTTTATGCTGTCAGAAAAACGAGATGAGCCAGCTGCACGGGCATTTTTTGAGAAAGCTATTGGCTCCAGTGGTATTCCTGATAAAGTCACTATGGATAAAAGTGGTGCTAACAAAGCGGGTATTGATACCATCAATCTGCATTTGGCGTTGTTATTTATGTTGACTGGCGTGTTTATACAAATCACCATTCGCCAGATCAAATATCTGAATAATATCATAGAGCAAGACCATCGCTTTATTAAAAAAATCACGAAGCAAATGAAGGGATTCAAAGCATTTCACTCTGCAGATGCGACATTGTCGGGTATTGAATTGCACCATATGCTTAAAAAAGGTCAGCATACCCAATCAGATCATCAAACTATTTTCGAACAATTCTATGGACTTGCAGCATAAGTTCGTCCAAAATAACTCTGTTCTTCGATTAAAAAAAATTTTGCGACAAAACCCTCCAGCAAGGGAGAGTACTTAATCACCCAACGATTGATGGTGGAGTGATCTACTTTGAGACCACGCTCCAAAGCCAACTCTTCAACATCACGATAACTCAATGGGTAGGCTAGATACCATCTGACCAACATCAAAATCATATCCTGCTTAAAATGGTGCCACTTAAAACTGAGCATCGGTCATCGTCCCTTCAAAAACTAAGAATCTTATACGATCAGAAAATTTTTTGCGACAAAACCAAAAAAATCAAAATTATTCAAACAAATCGGCAAAAGCTTAGCAATTATCAGTTAAAAACTCCATTCATGGTTTTCATCTGGATAGAAAATTGTGTTAGGCAAATCCAAATCTTCAGTAGTCATCATATAAACTAACCAACCATGTGGCACAGATAATCGACAGGATTCAACTTTAGAGAGAGGAGCTGGAACATTTTCCCAGGGTGATTGGCAAACATGCGCAAAACCTAAAATAGGAAAAAGTAAAATGAGATAAATCGCTTTTTTTAACATCTTGCCTCCATTGGCATACTAACATTGGTTACAAAATTTTGCTCTTGGTTGAAATATGAGTAGGTGCCTAAGGCCAATGCACTAACCCCTAAACCTGCTAAAAGTGAATTCATAAATACCAAAGCGCCAGCAAGAGCTACTAAGCCCAAACCCCACAATAAGTGATGAACCCATATCATTTTTGAGGCTTGAGATAAAAGGCTTTCTTCTTTCTTCAGTTGAGCCATCATCGACTGATAATAATTCGAGATCTCTTGAATACTTTTAGCACCTTTAATCGAAAAATCGATGATATTCATTCCAGCGCGCTCTGGCATTGAGGCCATGAAATCTTTAGAAATAAAACCAGAAATCGATACATGATTAATTTTAGAATTATCACGGACAACTTGAATTAAAGCCATTTCGTGAGCCAAAGGCATGGACTGATTTACAATTAAATTTAACTTTTCTAGCTGACGACTATCACTTAATGCTTTAGATAAAACTCCAAATTGTTCATCGGTCATTTTATCAACATACAATAACAAACTTGCATCAGGGTCTAGCGGGTCTTTGGGTAAAGTATACTTAAAAAAGTTCTGTTTTTTATCCTGATTTAATGTTTCAGACATGATTGACATAGATTGTACTTGCGTCATGGCTGTTAAGCTTAAGGATTTAATCAGATTTTGTCGAATGCAACTCAAGAGAATATCCAAATCTGAATACAATTTAATGCCCTCAACTGCAACATCTTCAAGTTTTTCCGCACTGAAGTCTTTATCAATAAACTTGATTTCAAAACAATACATTGCAATCTCCTGTCAGTTATTTGCGTGGGGATAGTCTTAACTTTTCTTCATTCTCAGCAGCAGGCTGAAAAAATCTCTCAGACATTTTGCGTGAAGGTTTTTGCCCCTGAGTTTCTTGATACCAAGCCTGAATCATATGATAAACATCGACTTCGCTATCCTGCTTTGATTCTTGATAAATGACGTAATTCCAAAGGTTATCCCAATCAATAGCAGGCGTTGTCTGTAAGGAATGAGGCGCTGTATGAAGGGTCGTGTGTGGCGTCGTCATTTCAATATCGCCTTTGGCTGAAAGAATCTTTGGCATTGTCAGTGTAGTTGCCGTAACCGAGGTTGCGGTGGTTAGCGTAGTAGCTGAACATGCTGGCGCTGAAATTACCGCAGTTCCTGCTTTAAATTTATTAAGATCTGCTAAATTTTTTAAATGAGTCAATTTTGAACTAGAAGAAGATGCCGTTAAAGCATAGTTTGATGCACCTGCAAGAACACTAGGTGCTAGCATACGCACGGGATGATAATACAAACTATGCCCCACGCAACGCCAACCATCTAAGGTCAATAAATTACCCAATCCTTGGATGGTATCTATGGGATGTCTGATAATTTGATATAGTCCTCTGGGAATATCTAAAATGCTGTTAAAAATTTCACGAGGAATTGGATAAAGCCCAAAAAAATAACCTGCATTTTTTTGCACATACTCCGCAAATGCTCGAGCTCTAATAATCTGAATCATTCTATCATTCAAATGATACTCCTGATGCTCGTAACCAATTGGCCAAGTTATTTTTTTCCATTCTTGTTGAATAAACTCTTGCGCACTATCATGATAGAAACGTTGCAATTCAAGTGCTGGAGCAACAAATTCCGGAATTGCGATATCCACCGGCTCCTCATTTTGAGAAACCAACTGTGTTATTGCTAAAAATAAGCCTGCACTATCATGTAAACTATTCGCTAATTCATAATACAAACGACCACCACCATGTGAAAAAAATTCGTTGGCTAATTTCTGCATCAATCCTCTAACAGATTGAGTTCCATAAAGCCGACAGATGCCATCAAAATTAAATTCATGACGAGAAACTTGAGGCTTCACCTGTGAACTAAATACCGCTATCTGCTGAGAATAAATGGTGTAATTTAATAATTGAAACCAATATTGTTGATAACCCATGCCGATGTAGTCTAAAAACTCTTCAAGTGATTGATTATTTATCTCTTGCGAGGCAAATTTTTCAATCAATTTTTCTAATTTTTTTTCGATAGGCGCAAGTGCAAGAATGCTTTCCTGTTTCATCATTGGAACAGTGTTAATAAATTTACAAGCGTATTCTTTTTCTTGAATCATTCGTTGACGCAGCATGGGATCAAAATCATATTTATTAACGTTTAAATCCAAGCTAATTTTCCTATAATTATCAAGCATGGTTTGACGTAAAAAATGAATATTGGTAAATGTCAAAACACGAAGATTTTCATTGATTTCTTGCAGATACTTTTGCATCTGTGAATCACTTTGATTTGCAGCTTTATGATTTAAAATTTTAGACAGTGCCAGACCAACAATAGCTGCATATGGACCATAAGTCAGCAATATATGCGAGTGCTCACCCATAAAAGTTTTAGCCAATTCAAAAAAATCCCCAACTGACTTGGCAGCCTTCAATGCATTGACTATATGTTCGATGAAATGTGCATTGTTAATCTGTTCAATTAAATCACCTAAGCCAGCTAAAATTTTATTACATGACTCCATATCGAGTTCACTAAGCTTTTTTTGCAATTCAGACATCAATGCAACCGCTTTTTCGATGAAACCCTCTTCTTGAGCAGTTTTTAGCAATTCATTGAGTCGAGATAAAATACTTTTAATATCCTGGTTAATAGCAGGATCATTGAGTAATCTGGAGACTGCATCACATGCAGATTTGACGGATTTAAAGAACTCAGGTGTTAAAGATTCCTGTAATAATTTTCTAATTTCTTGTA
>RGPR01000121.1 GCA_010030245.1 Gammaproteobacteria bacterium | reverse complement strand
TTTTATTTTGAGCAATCTAAAAAACATCTACTTTTGGCTATTCTTAGATGTTTTAAGATATTCTGCACCTTTTAAAGCGATTCTAGAAATCGATTTTTTTGTATATTTGAAAAAACATCTTTTTTTGTATAAAATACATATAAAAAAAGATATTAATGAACTCAATTATGGCGCGTGAAGGAAAAGCAAAAGTTTTGACAGAATCTGAATTTAAACGCCTCCTTGTCATCGCTAAAAATGGCAAACATGCCATTCGCAATGTTGCCATGATTTATTGCTCCTATGGTTTGGGTCTTCGGGCAAAAGAAATTGCATCTTTATCCATCAAAGATATTTGTGATCCAAATTTTCAACTGCTGGATGAAATAAACTTAAGACGTTTCATGACCAAAGGTGAAAAACAACGTACCGTCTATTTAAGCAATAAAAAAATTAGGGAGGCGTTGCAAGCTCACCTTAATTTTTTGAAAGAGCAACTCAAACCCCAAGTGCGCCCTCTTTTTGAAACTCAAAAAAATCAGCGATTCTCACCGGATACTTTGCAAAAATGGTTTCGAGATTTATATGACAAGGCCGGTATCTATGGCGCAAGTTCTCATTCCGGAAGAAGAACATTCATTACTCGTCTGATTGAACATGGGGCAGACATTAAAGCGGTTTCGAAACTAGCAGGACACGCGAGCATCATGACCACCGCCATTTATGTTGAAGACAATCCCGAGCGTTTGAAAAAAATCTCTGACCTGGCCATTTTCTAATGCCACCCTGCCCTCATGATTTAACTAATGTGCCTTCATGGCAAAGTATTCGCTTCGAAAAAGACACCCGTTATTCTCTGTACACGACAATTTTTCATATATCCGCTCCATGTAATGCATTAGCATGTTGAGGCGGCTTAATTCTATCCAAGCAACCAGAGAATAAATCCTGTTTATAAAACATATTCATTAAAATATCGACAATATAATCCAAACCATATCGAAATAAGCTCACAGATGGCCTGCGATGCGTTTTGATTTTAATAGGCTTTTGCTCATGGCGCCATTCACCTGTTTTATGCGCCCAACAAAAAGCAATTGCCAATAGAGCCATCAACTTTTTAACTCGCTGAAGATCAATCATATGAGTGTCTTCAAAATTAAAACCTCGCCCTTTGAGACATGAAAAAAATGTTTCTATTTCCCAGCGATAGGCGTATGTCCTAATGGCGGAACCTGGATAATCCGGAGTGACAATGATAAGATAATCACCACCAATCAATCTCATTCCAGCAACATACAATTCATGTCCCAGTATGTTTCTTTTTCCATATAATGAGAGCTCATGATTAAGCGGTAATTGACGAAATAATGCTTTGACCTTAATTGGCCGACCACGCGAATCGGTTGTAAGGAGGTTATCTTTAATTCTAATCCAGAATGGAATCTGTTTATGCATAAGCCAATCTAGCCATTCTTGGCCAATGAATTCTCGATCGGCTAAAAGACCTGCTATACAGGATTTTCCAAAATGATCGATGAATTTTTGAATTAATGCAATGCGCTCCTTTGTATCTGAGTTACCTCTCTTATCAAGCAGCTCCCAGTAAATAGGGATGGCAATACCTTTAAATGCAATCCCTAACGTTAAAATATTGATGTCCGCTTTACCCCATTTCCAGTTGGTGCGATCCATCGTTAAATACCAGCAGCCATTTGTCACAAAAAACAATCGGAAAATAAAACTGGCAATCATTTCAAAATCGATTGTAACCTCAGCAAAAAAACGCTGAAGACGTCTATATCGTGATGCTTTATCCGCTGGACTGCTCATTGAACAGGCTATTTTGTTTAAATTAACGGTCCTTGTCACTAATAATGCCAATAACATTTTTGCAAAACATGTGACACGCGCCTTGTTCCAATTGAAATTTGAATTTAAAATACCAATTAACTCGTTGATATGATCCATATAATATAACCTCCGCTTAGACACGTGAGATTATATTTAACTTTCAACGAGTTACAACTGAATTAAAATTTTGTCGTGTACAGAGAAATTTAACAATAAATGGTTTAACAAGCTTTGTTAATTTTTTCAGGTTGCCAATTGAAAAAGGATAACTTAAATTAAATAATGCATAAATAATAAGGTGCTTGATATGATAGGCTTAATTGGTGGCAGTGGTCTTGTTGAACTCCCAGGCGTTGCAGAAAAACAATGGCTATCCGTTGATACACCTTATGGTCATCCATCTGATCAAATTATGATTGGTAAAATTAATGGTCATTCTGTTGCATTTTTACCAAGGCATGGTCGAGGTCATGTAATAAGCCCTTCATCAATTAATTTTCGAGCGAATATATTTGCTTTAAAAAAAATTGGCGTGAAACAGCTTATATCTTTTAGTGCGGTTGGTTCTTTGCAAGCGCATTTAACACCTGGCACTTTTGTGATTGTTGATCAATTTATTGATAGAACAACGATGCGCCATAAAACATTTTTTGATAAGGGATTAGTGGCACATGTTTCATTAGCTGAGCCTGTTTGTCAACGTTTAGGAAATCATCTGGCCCATGCTGCAAAAACTGCTGCAGTTGATATGGTAAACAATGGAACATATTTGGTGATGGAGGGCCCTCAGTTTTCAACCAAAGCAGAGTCAAAAATGTATCGTTCTTGGGGAGCTGATGTAATCGGTATGACAAATATGCCAGAGGCAAATCTCGCTCGAGAAGCCCAAATTTGTTACGCCTCCATGGCAATGGTGACTGATTACGATTGTTGGCATCCAGACCATGCACACGTCTCTGTTGCCCAAGTGCTTGCAACCTTAAGCAGTAATTCTAAGAAAGCTGTTGCTGTTATCCATGACTTAATTCCTTTGTTAACATCTGATGCAAACTGGTCACAGTGTTCTTGTCAAAGCGCATTAATAAATGCAATTCAAACTAGTGAACATGCAAGAGATATGCATTTAATGGAAAATTTAAAAATTCTTTTTAATTCTTAGGAATAATTGAATTTTATGTTAAAGTCTTGATCATTTTTTCTATTTATTTTGATTATGTTAGACTTAAGTTCTATAGTTGCAAATTTGCAAGCAGGCTGTTTTTTAGCCGCTAGTGATTTCCTGGAGACATTCCAGCAATCTCATACAACACTTACTATTGAAGAAAGAGCTCATTTATTGATGATATTCGATTGGCTTCATCAACATTCTTTGCATTATCCTGAGCAACATGCTGCCACAATAGAAGAGCTTGATGACTTGGTGTTGGATGAAGAAGATGTTGTTGTTACTCCTCTTAATCCATCAAGCTTCATGCACTCACAGCCAAGTAAGATGCAGCAACAGGAGTTTGAGTATGGTTTCATGATGCTCCGTATGATCATGAATAAAATCCAAGACATTTTTTTAAATGCGGATAAATTAGAACACCCAGAACAAAACTTGAGTATCTCATTTAGTTTAATGGATTACATCTTTGATGAAGATAATTATCATAAACAATTATTAAATAATATCATTGTGATGGAATGGTTTGTAAAGCATGCTCAACAAAGGCAGGCCCCATATTTTGATCGATTGTTACAAGACCATACCTTTGCAAGTCTTTATTGCCCATATTTGGATCTTAACCTCATCACTAGCCCATACGGAGAATGTGTTTTAACTTTTGCCTTAAAAAAACAGGTATCAGACGAGGTGTTTGATTTATTGATACAGCACGGTGCAGATGTAAATGGAGTGTTTCGCTTACCTAGTTTTATGAATCAGATGTTTCGCACGCATGCGGCACGTGGTGAGGACCCTCTTTTAGGAACTAGAAATAGTCAACAGGTTTTAGTGCAAGCTAAAATTGTGGTAGAAAATAAAAATAACCCACCTTTAATGGAGGCTATTGTTAGAGGAGAAACATCTAAAGCCTTACGTTTGTTGCAAGCAGAAGAATTGGCGATTAATATAGAGACGCAACACATCGGCGCAGTTGTTAATCAATGGCGTTACCCCACACCTTTGATGATGGCAAGTTATTTAGGTAATATGGCAGTGGTTGATGGATTACTCGCCAGAAGTGTGGCGATAAATGCAGTTGATAATCAGCACGAGTCGGCAATATTTTATGCCTTAAGAGCAAACCAGACCTGTATTTTACAAAAGCTAATCGAGTCAGGTGCTAATATTTCCCAAAAAAATATTCATGAGCGAGGCATTGAAGATCTCATCCGTGTTTTTGCTTATCCGTATATTCAGCGTAGTTTTAAGGTGTTTACTCAATTTTCCGACATCATGGTTAATTATCCCCATGCTTTTTTATTTTTTATGGATAAAATGCTTTTACAAGAAATGCCAACTATTTTAGATGTTGTTGCTAAAGATCAATTATTAAAAGTTTTATCTGGATATTTAGTTTCAGCCAATAAAGACAGTTCAAGTCATGGATTCTTTAGGCCCCTAGAAGATGCAGGGGTCGATACACTCTTAAGACAACAAATTTTGATGATGTATCAGGGGCATCAAAAACCACCTAAAATCTATGGTCAAGGACAAATGACTAACATAATGATTATGGCGTTAGGGATCAGTCAATACCAGATTCGAAAATGTTCGCATTCTTTTGAGAAAATATATCCTATTTTGCAATCAGCCCACCAACTATATTTCATCAGTCAATTACCAGATGGAATATGCGCTCATATTTTGAGTTATTTTAGTTATCAAATGATCAATGAT
>RGPR01000013.1 GCA_010030245.1 Gammaproteobacteria bacterium | reverse complement strand
AATTTAATCCTATCTAAAACTTCTAATTTCTTGACAAAGTGCCCACTCAGTTTGTTTTTTCTTCTTTCTTAATCAGCTTCACCACTCACTTGGTGATGCCTATTCTACCTTTTTCAGTTCTATTGTCAACACTAATTTTAAGAAAAAATCAGTTTTTTTGCTTTCAGCGCTTGGCTTAGTTCTGGTTTTGATCTGTTGGTTTTCGCGCTTTTCTTTTTGTTTGTTTATATGGCTGTTGATTGTTGTATCCATTCCAATTTTGCTTTGATTTTACTTTCTAAGCCTCTATCTTTTGGCTGATAGAACACTGGTTTTTCCATATTATCTGGAAAATATTGTTCATTCATCACGATTGCATTTGGATATTCATGTGGGTTTTTATATTTTCTAAGCTCATCTACGCCATAAGCGTTCGAAGTTCTAAGATGTATGGGTACTTCAGCGCTGTTATTCTCTTGTACATGTTTCATTGCTTTTTGATAAGCCTGATATATTGCATCACTTTTACTGGCTACTGCTAGAAAGACTACTGCCTCTGCTATTGCCAATTCACCCTCTGGTGAACCCAAGCGTTCATACGCCATACAAGCGTGGGTCGTTATTTCTAGGGCACGCGGATCGGCGAGCCCAATATCTTCACTTGCAATTCGAATTAAACGTCTTCCTATATATATAGGATCACATCCGCCATCAAGCATCCGACACAACCAATATAATGCAGCATTAACATCACTGCCACGAATCGATTTGTGTAATGCTGAAATTTGTTGATAATACTGATCGCCATTTTTATCGAAGTGCCGATATTGTCCTAAGAATAATGCCTCAAGCTTCGCTAGGTTAATATCAATAACATCTTCATCCTCATGGTAGGCATGAAGCATCTCTAAATGGTTCAATAACTTTCTGGCATCTCCATCCATCATCCCTATTAATTTTTGACGGAATTCTTCTGGAAAGATCCATTCTTTCTTATCTTGATAGGACAGTTGTATTAAGGCTTTATCGATGACCTGTAATAAATCAACGTCTGTCAGTGACTTAAATAGATATAATTTCAATCTGGATAAAAGCGCGTGATTAATCGCATAGCTTGGGTTTTCTGTGGTTGCGCCGATAATGACTAAACGGCCATCTTCAATATAAGGTAATAACGCATCTTGTTGCGCCTTATTATAACGATGTATCTCATCGATAAAAACAACGGTGGTTTTTTGATTTAACGCTTGCATTTTTTCAATTAGCGCACGGATATCTTTGACACCTGTGCTAAGAGCGGACCAAGACTCAAGTGGTAGTTGCCACGCATGGGCTACTATTTGAGCAAAACTTGTTTTTCCTGTCCCTGGGGGGCCTGAGATAATAAATGAATGGATGTATCGTGCCTCTAATGCACGTCTTAATATTTTACCTTCGGCTAATAGATGGATTTGCCCCACAAAATCTTGTAGGGCTTTTGGTCTTAATTGTGTGGCAAGCGGTTGATAGTCATACATGATTTTTATTGAAATATCACATTCATGGCGCGATGTTTACCCACTTGAATCAAGTACGCTTGATGACTTACTGGCATCCAAGCAAGGTCTTGAACCTTGTCACCATTGATTTTAACGCCACCTTGCTGCAATAAGCGCATACTTTCAGAGCTACTTTTGGTTAAACCCAAGACTTTTAATAATTGAGCGATGTTGAGTTCGGCTTGATATGCAAATATTTCTAAGGGCAATTCAGGTGCTTTCTTATGTTGGAATCGATCAATAAAAGCTTGTCGAGCTTGATTAGCTGCTTCCAAACCATGGAACATGTTCACCATTTCATGGCCAAATTGCATTTTGATATCACGCGGATTTTGGCCGCTTTGCACTGACTGTTGTAATAAATCAATCTCTGCAAGAGATAAATCGCTTAATAAGATCATGTAATGCCAAAGATTGTCATCAGAAATAGACATCAGCTTGCCAAACATATCATTTGGCTCATCTTTAATGGCAATATAATTATTCAAGGACTTCGACATTTTTTTCTCGCCATCTAAGCCCAGCAGTAGTGGCATGGTCATAATAGCTTGAGGCATTTGTCCACTTTGTTTTTGAAGTTCACGACCAACTAATAAATTAAATTTCTGATCGTTGCCACCCAATTCTAAATCTGCCTTCAATTCAACTGAATCATGTCCTTGGAGCAAAGGATAGATAAACTCATGCAATGATATTGGCGTATTGCTTTGATAGCGCTTTTGAAAATCATCACGTTCTAAAATTCGAGCAACCGTATACTTTTGGGTTAAACGAATCAAGTCTGCTGCACTCATCTCACCAAACCACTTACTATTATAGATAAAGCTAGTTTTGTCTTTATCCAACACTTTTAAGGCTTGTTCCTGGTAGGTTTTGGCATTTTGCAAAATATCAGCTGCATCGAGGCTCGGACGTGCTGCATTTTTCCCCGTGGGATCACCTATCATCGCGGTGAAATCACCCACAATAAAATCAACCTGATGACCTAAATTTTGAAACTGTCTTAATTTTCTTAATAAAACCACATGACCAAAATGAATATCAGGTGCGGTGGGATCAAAACCAGCTTTTACACGCAGAACAGGTTTTTTACCCATTTTGTCTATTAATTCATCTTTACCAATGATCTCACTGGCACCACGCCATAAATCTGTGTATTTTTTGTCTACTTTTTCCGCGGAATTCATAAATACCTTCTCTAAACAATTGACCTTGGCATCGCCAACAGGTATCTTAGCGAACAATATTGAAAATTGTTTTAATTCACCTCATGTATGATACCTACTGCCTCTTTTTTTCATATC
Organism: Gammaproteobacteria bacterium; assembly: GCA_010030245.1. GTDB lineage: Bacteria > Pseudomonadota > Gammaproteobacteria > Legionellales > Legionellaceae > UBA2653. Next base: position 21,454 of record RGPR01000013.1, on the reverse strand, counting down.
ATACACCATTGCATAGGGCGAAACATGGTTTTTATCAGAAAATTACAAGAAAATAGGAAACTTTTTCGCATCAGCATCGCTTTATTAGTGTTACTTGTCATTATCGGACTGTTTAAACAACATCGTCGTCAACAAAACTTTATTAAACAACAATTATCCCTACCGAAGATGACCACCATTGGTGAAGAAACAGTTGTCGAAGATGGCTGGACAAGCATTCGGCCACGCCAAGGTGATACATTAGGACGCATTTTTAATCGCGTTGGCCTTTCACAAACAACCATGATGGGTATCCTTAAAAACAATCCGCATAGCAAACTGCTGTCAAGAATCACGCCCATGCAAGAAATTCGCTTTAAAATTGAAAATCAGCAACTCAAACAAATGATTTTCCCAATTGACGCCCTCCAATTTTTAACCGTTAGCCTCGATAAAAATGGCTATAACACCAGCATTCAAACACATAGCATGACTGAACGTCGAGAATATGTATCAACCCTCGTTAAAAGTTCTTTATACCAAACTGCTAAAATAGCCAATATTCCTGTTAAATTGATTGATCAAATGAACCAAATATTCTTTTGGCAAGTTCAACTTGGACGTGAAATTCGTCCAGGTGACAGGCTTAACCTCTCATATCACGCCTATTATATCAATGATCAACGTGTTAAAGTTGGTGATATCCTCGCTGTTTCTTACAAACACGCCAATGGCGTCAGTTATGAAGCTATCCGCCATGAAAGTAAAAATGGCAGCGTCAGCTACTATCGCCCAGATGGCAGCAGTCTAAAAAAAGCATTTTCACGCTACCCCATTCGTTTTAGCCACATCAGCTCTTCATTTGGCTCATCTAGAAAACATCCAATTTTACACTATCGTCGCCCCCATAAGGGCATTGATTTAGCCGCACCTATCGGCACACCAATTTATGCCATTGGTGAAGGACGTATCAGCTATATGGGGCGTCAAAATGGCTATGGCAATATCATTAAAATTAACCATGACCGCCAATACACCACCATCTACGCGCATATGTTGCGCTTTCAAAAAGGTTTGCGAAATGGTTCTTGGGTCAAACGTGATCAACTGATTGGTTTTGTTGGTCAAAGCGGGCTTGCAACTGGTCCTCATTGCCACTATGAGTTACATGTGAATCGCATTCCGCGCAATCCTGCAACGGTCGCCCTGCCTCAAGCATTACCTATCCCTCGCCAAGAGTTCTATGCATTTAAGCAAAAAACACACGAACTTTTCGCTCAACTTAAACTCTATGAAGACAGCCAATTGGCAAGCGCTCAGGGACAAGGACAAAAAGTTAGCTAAAGTAACTTTCTGCAATCAGCTCATGGATAGCCGTCACAAAACGCGCTTGAATCTGCGCTACAGCTTCATCGCTATAACATGCTTTACGAAAACTAATACCAAGCGATAAATACTGATTAAACGTGCTAAGATTAAAGACAATCGGGCACACCATCGCCGTTGGGGAAAAACGAATATATTGCTCTATTGATGGCTGCAGTAACGGCGATAGATGCCGCATATCCATATTTGAAATACCCAAAGTGATGGGTGTATTTTTATTAAATAATCGATATTTGGCATGATCATTCTTTTTATTATCCCAAAACCAATTTTGCACCTTAAATAATAGTGAATGCTTTAGTGCAGCTGAACTTTTTTTAAGATACTTTGTTTTCATATGAATAGCTTGACTTAAATCTTGAAGAGTCTGCCGTTCAGGCGATTTAAAGGAGAGATAAAAAAAACCTAAGAACAAAGAAAAAACATGATCAAGACACAAACGACTTTGCTGACGAATATTAGAAATAACGGCAATCACAATCTGGTCACGTTTAGGTTTAAATCGTTTTTGATGACTGTGCATTCGTTCCATATGACTGACATCACCAAATAATTGTGCCAAAATTGCCACAAAAAGATCATTTAAGCTTATCTTGGCTTGTTTACAATATTTGCTTAGACCCAAGATCACATCTGGTTCAAAAATATAGGCGCTATTGCCACTTTCAGTGCATTCAATATTATTGATAAGTGGTCGATAAGCCGAGCAAAAGCGAAGCGCTGAGGAAAGTACCGTAAACAAACGATAGAAAGGCGCTAAATTGCCATAAATCTTTGGAAAACATGCTTTCATATTTGGTGCTGATAAGCTCAATGGCCGCACCATGTCACCGCTTGCATGTCCAAAAATCACTTCAATCAAACGACTAATACCATAGGCATCCACAATCCAATGATTATAAGTGATTGATAAGTAATGATCATGCTCACTCGCAAGTAGAAAAAACCTTAAAGGCAACTCATCTTGCTGAAAAGGCTTGTTCATTTCGATATTCACATGTGCTTGTAACAGCATATTTTTGGTATTTAGAACGCAGTTCTGCACCTCAGAATGAAAACTTAGGTCTTGATGAGCGTCAGAAAATATCGGCAAACCAAGTCCAAGTGTTTGCAAGCTTTCATTGATGGCCAACTCTAATGCCATGTGCAAAGTGCTGATATCTGCTTGCTGAGGCTTTAACTTAACCGCATGAACGGCATTGTATGGGGTCAAACGACTAATTTTGAGCATTAATTGTTGATAATCATTCAACTTACAATGTGGCCGTCCAGCTGGCATCATGAGCATTTACACCATCGGTAGAAAGCGATTGGTTTTTTTCATGTATTGTTGATAGGTCTCACCATAAATATGACTTAGATAGCGTTCTTCTCGAAGAGCCTCCATGGTAAAAATAAACCAATGAATGGCAAATAAAGCAAGCATATAGCTCGATTGGACACAGCATAAACTGCCTAACATCAACAACATGGAGAGTGCATAAATTGGATGCCGTATATGCTTAAAAGGCCCATCTGTTATGAGCGTATTTTTTTCTTTGGGATCAATTCCTATGCGCCAAGAATTGCCCATATAATGCCAACAATAAAGGCTTGCTGTATAAGCTATAAAACAAAAAGCCATACCAAGGCATCCCAGTGTACTATAAATCACTGGCGCTGAAAAAGCAGCTTGCCAAGGCAACATTATCCAAAGAATAATCAAGGGCAACATAATCGCGCGTGATATATAACCTAAAGATTCCTTAGGTATCACATTTGGTGTTTTTCCAATTTTTGCGCGAATGCGAACCACTTTGAGAACAACTGTGCCCCAGTAAGCACTAATACACAGGGCAGAAAATAAAGCAAATGGGTTGATAATCGACAATTCATACTCCTTAGTACATAATGCTTGTCAGCCTTTTAATAAAACTTGCTGTTTAATAATATGAATAATCAGATCTTGGACTTCTGGTAGTTTATCAATATTAAAATGATTGACACGATAGAAGTGTTTATCTTTCACTAAATTCACAGTCACCATTTTGGTGTATTTACTCGAAGGCGTCAATGGGGTTCCCCAAGGAACAAGCCAACTTACCATCGATTGACCACTATTGATATTATAAAAAACAGCTACATTAGGTGGAATGGTTTGTTTTTTGGTATTATCTAGGGAAATGAGCAGTGCAACTGGCACATTGGCTTTATTTAATCTTTTAGCAAGGGTGATTTGATCATCAGCGCCATAACTATGTCCAATTAAAATTATTGGGCTATGATCTTGTTTTTCTTGGTATCTGCGAATCAAGAAATTGGCTAATTTTTTTTCTTCGTGGTAAGACAAAGACCTCGCTCTAATATGTAGCTCATCATGAATTCGCACAGCGAGGCTATCCATGCCTGTACTAAATACATCAAGAAATCCTCGCATGGTATATGCACGCGGCTGAACTTCCTTATTTTTTGAGGGCAGCAGCTGTGACATTTCAAACTGACTAGGCCCCCCTAAGAGCAACATAATACATCCTGTTAATAAAAAAGAAGCCCCGACAATCACAGAACATTTTGCTATTTTATTTAAACCTTGCCTCATCATGTCCATCATTCCTTGATAGATTTAAAACCTTAAAGCCCATTAGAAAACCATACATCGAATTAATCAAAAAAGAAATAGCTCGATGAGTGTGGTAAGCTCAGATACGACACGAAGACGCTTGACTTGTATTTGCACATTCATCAACTGTTGTCAAAATCTTGGCCACCAAAGCCGCAATTATCATTAAAATCAAGGTTGCCATCGCTAGACAGGCTGCCGGATAATCATCATGGTCTGTGAATTTCGTTTGAATGTTTTCCTCAAGCTCAGATAATGGCTTGTTTTGCTGAGATTGAAGAATAGCTTTAATCTCTTTAACAAGACGCGCTTCTAGGCTATTTTTTGATTCAAGTGTACGGTGTTCCCCACCTTTAAATTCCAAATATGCTTTAACACTTTTACCGATGAATTCTTTCTTACCTATTTTGCCCATTGGATAGTTATGAAAGTCATACCCTGATTGATAAGTGTACATATCCCTACCATCTGATAAAACCAAGTAAGCCATATCATCATCGTTTGCAAAACCTATCCAGTTTAATGTCAATCTTAGTTGAAATTTTTCATTAAAATGATATGCCAGCTCTGCAGCCAAATAGGGTAGATTTTCCACAATATAGGCTAAAGCGTGTTGGCCACGAAAATCGTGAAATGACTTTATCTTTTTTACTTCAGCGTTAATTGCTTCAACTTGTAATTCAAGAGACCACTTGCTTACATGCTCAGTTTCTTTATAAGATGATAATCGTATTTTCGCATCACCAATATCATGTTCTGCTGCATAATGGAGAAGGATGCGAGGCATACAAGCAATGGATTCAAGATGATGTTCTTTATATTCTTTATAGATCAATTCCATTTGATTTCGTGAGACTTCGGATTCATTCGATAATGTGATGAACTTTATAATGTCATAAGCTCCAGCGAGATGAGATAAGGGTATGGCATCACCCCATCCGCCATCTGTGGCTTCTTTTTTCTTGTTAGTGAGCCTTAAGCCTATGTTGGCACTAGCTAAAAGCAGTAAATCATTCGCTTCAAATATTGGCATATTAATCTTTAATTAAATTTTTTGACTATATTTTAACATAAATAACTTTTAATGGTCAAATAGAGCCTTGCCCATTAACCAACACAATTTACTCAGATAAATAAATAATGTGGCTTAAACCAAATGCTGTAATTTTTCTAGAATAAAATATGCCAAAGAATCAATCGGTTTCGATACCCCCTCTCTTTTCATTAATGATATTTGAATATCATTTAAAGCCGGTAAAAAATCATCATCTAGAATCTGCAAATCTTCTGGTATCATTTTTTTTTGAATAGCGGTAATGCCTAGGCCCGCTCTAACTGCCGCCATTTTTCCAGAATAACTAGGCGAGCTATAGGTCATGGTCCATTTGAGTTGATTTTCTTCTAATACCTTAATCACATTTTCACGGTAGACACAGGGGCTAGGTGATAAAATCAGGGGAATAATACTATTTTTATCCAATTGTGTTAAACGCTTGGGATTGCCAACCCACTCCACTTTTTCAGTCCAAATGTGGGTGGCACTTTGAAAGTGTTGCTCAGAATTGTTTTTGATTACAATGAGATCGAGTCGATTTTGTTCATAAGCTTTGAGTAAATTTAAAGTCAAATCACATTCAACATTTAAAATCACCCGCGGATGAAATCTGGCAAATGCCAATAAGACATCAGTTAAAATGACTGAAGCAAAATCTTCAGGTAAGCCCAGATGAATCTCTCCTTCCAAATCAGGCTCTTTGAAGCGATCGGAAAGCTCACATTGCAGTGCATAGATTTTTCGCGCATAAGTTAGAAAAATCTCGCCATCTAGGGTAAGGCTAGGTTCTCTGCCCCTGATAATCAAAGGCTTATCAAGTAAATGTTCTAATTTGGCAATTTGCTGACTTATCGCCGACTGCGTCCGACCTACTGCTTCTGCCGCTTTGGTAAAGCTCATGGTTTCTGCAACTGCAATAAAAGAGTGAAGGGCGATGGTATCAATATTAATCATTAGAAATCCTTATGAACTACATAAAAATTATTAATTTCACTTATATTAGCATTTCTACTAAAATCAACATATACGAAAAGAAATTCTAATGGAGAATTGAATGAATGTCTACTTGATTGCAAGTCAAATGATACCCTATTTGGGTTTAATTTGCATGCTGGTTTTATTTGCATTAAATAAGAAAAAACTCGCTGTCCAAAGCTTTTTGGGCGCAAGTGCTTGCGCCTTAATCGCCAGCATATTGGGTTTATCCTTCGATAGTTTAGGTCAAGATAAACTTAATTTCTTACTTAGTGGGTTGATTTTATTTGTGAGTCTCAATATTCAACAATATTCCAAGCGCTATTTCGATGGAGATAGCAATGCCTCTTCGTATTTCCTGAAACTTGGGATACTTAGCGTTTCAGCCAATTCGCTGGTATTTGTTGATAGTCATTTCCTCTTTTCAATGTTTTGGATCATCAATAACCTCATACTTGTGGCACTGATGATGCATCAGCCACAATGGAGGGCTCAAAAAAACGCAGGCATTCTTGGTCTTTGCAGCCTAGGCATAGGAGCAATGGCCTTGGTTGCAGGTTTTTACATGCTGGATAATTTAGCACCATCCTATCAGGTAGCTGCGAAAATATTATTGATATTTGCGGCCATTTGTCAGTCTGCTATCTGGCCGATGCACCGTTGGCTTTTAAGCTCGTTAAATTCACCGACGCCAGTATCAGCCTTAATGCATGCAGGTATTGTCAATGCTGGCGGCATCTTACTCATCAAATATCACCCTTTATTTGTGCATGATTTGAACCTGATGCACTTGATATTTATCATGGGACTAATTACCGCTGTTCTTGGTGGATGTTGCAAACTGATTCAAACTGATGTTAAAAAAATGCTTGCCAATTCAACCATGGGGCAAATGGGTTTTATGTTCATGCAATGTGGCCTTGGTCTGTTTCCAGCAGCAGTTGCCCACATTTGTTGGCACGGCCTGTTTAAAGCCTATCTATTTTTAAACTCAGGCTCTGCGGTGAAAAGTAAATTCTCATGCCCAACTGTGCATTTCAAACCCATACGTTATGTCTATATCGTATTGGCAACGCTGCTTGCCATCTTAAGCTTTAGTTATACCGCCCACATTGAGCTTGGCAGTTTTAATACCTATTGGTTTATGGTTGGCATCGTTGCCATCAGTGCTTGGCAGTTATCGTATGGCTTGGTTGGAAAAAACCATGCACTCCTCGATATTTGTCTAGTATCCATATTCTCTGCCATATACGGTTTGACCTTAAGATTCATTGAATCCTGTTTTAGCGATGGCAAAGAGCTTGCATTGAATATTGATCCTGTATTTATCTTAGGCTTTGGGATTTTATTCATACTTTGGCTCATCCTAAACGCCTCAGTATTTGCAAAAATCAAAAAAACACGTCTTTGGGCACGGCTCTATATTGGCGGACTTAATTTAAGTGCTGCTAAATCTAACTGTATTTCATCCATTCGCAATGATATTAAAGCATAAGGAACTATCATGAACGATAATATGTTAACCATGAAACATAAGACCCATGTTCATCCAAATAGTAATGAATATGTCACCTTACTCGTCAATCAGGCGGCAAAATTCATCAGCCCCGTTTGGCCAATCGAAACATTTATTGCCTGTAATCCACTCCATGGATTTGAAGATATACATTTTGATGAAGCGATGGTGAAAAGTCATCTGTTACAACGACAAGGCATCATTCAAGACGGATTAGAAGCAGTCAACATTGAAATGATCAAATGGTCTGGTGCATTTCTAGATATGGGCCAAGGCAGTATCGAGATGCCTAAGCGTGAACAAGGCTTTTATCTCAATTTTTGTGACCTCGCCATCTTTGATCGCAAATTGCATCTTGGTAAATCTGAAAATAAAGCTTTTATTAGCACTTTTCCTGATTCAGCTGCAATTTGTATTTTGCAATGCCTAAGCTATTTGAAGATTGAGAAACAAGACCACCATGACTTTTTGGTTCAAAATTTTGCTTACCTTCCAGGTTGGGCAGGTTATGTCAAATGGCTAAGTGTTTGGCATAATGCGAAACACTTAAGCCAGAAATTTCCGATTAATCTTGTCGAATACATCGCGGTAAGACTTGCGATTACCTGTTTACTTTGGAAAGACATTTCTTTGGAAAAAAAAAAGCAGCTCCCCTCATTAGACATTCAAGCACAACTTGATGCCATTAAAAAAAATGAGGCAATGTATCAACAACAGATTATTCAGAAATTAAGAACATCGACAGCTCATCAACACCAATTGATACGCCAGGATATGCAAATGGTTTTTTGTATTGATGTACGATCAGAACCATTTCGCCGCAAACTAGAACAAAAAGGGGCTTACGAAACACTCGGATTTGCTGGTTTCTTTGGGCTTGCTGTGCGTATTCATGATACAACTCGGCAACAATCTAAAGATTGTTGCCCTGCCCTGATTGAGCCGCAATATGATATCCATACGCAGCTTGATGCCACATCAAAAGAAATCACACAATTTAATACACGTAAGGATTTTGTTGATTCATTTGTCAATGCTTACCAGCAACTGAAATATAATGTGGTAACACCCTTTAATCTGGCTGATGCCATGGGCCCTTGGTGTGGTATTGCCATGTTCATGCGCAATTTCTTCCCAGGTGTTGTTGAGAAAGCCTTGGCCAGTGTGCAAGCCAAAATTTGGCCGCCAATCAAAACCACTATACAGCCAAAGCTAAATGGGCCCTTTGGCATTGCTGAAGATGAACAGCTTAAATTGGCATTAACTGCTTTACGTTTAATGGGCCTTGTGCAAAATTTTGCAAAAATTGTGGTGTTCTGTGGGCATAAAAGTACCACCAGCAATAATCCCTATGCCTCTGCTCTGGACTGTGGCGCTTGTGGTGGTAATCATGGGGATCAAAACGCTCAATTACTGGCAGCAATTTTAAATCAAAGCGCTATTCGCCAAAAGCTAAAAAACAACGGCATAGAAATCCCTGATGACACTGTCTTTCTAGGCGCGGTCCATGACACCACCAATGATGACTGCGAGATATTTAGCAATAAATTAGGGCCGCATCAAGTACTCCTCGAGACAATTCGTGCTGATCTCAAAATAGTGCAACAAGAAAATCAAACATTTAGGGCTCAATATTTCAGTAATCCAACACAGCTTGGACTCAAACGGACCCATAATTGGTCTGAACTTCGACCAGAATGGGGTCTGGCCAGAAATGCCGCCTTTATTGTCGCCCCAAGAAAAATCAGTGCCCATATTGATCTGAAGGCGCGCTCATTTCTTCATTCCTATGATTGGGAAATTGATAAAGATGGCAGTTTACTCGAAACCATTTTAACCGCACCTATGGTGGTTGCGCAGTGGATCAATACGCAATATCTATTTTCTACCCTGGATAATGTTAATTATGGTAGCGGCAATAAAATAACCCATAATGTGACTGGGAAAATTGGCGTTATGCAAGGAAATGGAAGTGATCTGATGCATGGACTCTCGTTGCAATCGGTTAAAATGAACAATGAGACGGCATTCCATGTCCCACAGCGCCTATTAACGATTGTCTATGCACCAACAGACTTACTCATGTCGATCATCAATCGACATGAGGTATTACAAAAACTATTTTACCATGAATGGGTAAAACTCATTTGTTTTTGTCCAAAATCCTCTCTCTTTTATCAATTAAATAGCGATAAAACGTGGACTGAACTAAGCGACAATGAGGGCTAAACATGCCATATCAAGGTCAAACCATATTAATGGCGAGTAAACATCAAAAAGAGCAAGTGATTGCCCCTTTTGTTGAACGAATACTTCAAGCAAATCTTGTGGTATTGGATGTTGATACTGATCAATTTGGAACCTTTACAGGTGAGATTCCTCGTCTCCATGGACCCCTTGAGACTTGTATGTTAAAGGCTAAAGCATCTGCGCTTGAGTGGCAATATCCCTTGGCTATCGCAAGCGAAGGCAGCTTTGGTCCACATCCACACAATCCATTTATACCCTATGCGCATGAAATCATGGTTTTTATTGATTTAGAAAGAGATTTAGTGATCCATGAAAGCCTCAGTACACCAGAAACCAATTATGCCAGTTTGGATATATCGGCATCTTCTGAACTTGATTCTTTCTTAAAACAGGTCGACTTTCCAAGGCACCGTTTATGTTTGCAAACTAAGGATAATTTGCAACTAATTGCAAAAGGGATTGATTCAAAAGCATCGCTAGCAAAAATGTTAAAGCATGGGTTTAAGATTGATAAAGAATTAAGATTAACAACGGATATGCGGGCAATGATGAACCCCACTCGCATGCGCAGCATTGGCATGTTGGCTGAAAAGCTTAGCAAGCGTATCAAAACACTTTGTCCAGATTGTCAAACACCAGGCTTTGGTAAGACCGGCACTGAAGGTCGCCTACCTTGTGCGCATTGCATGTATCCTAGCCAAGCTTATGCCCTCGATGTTTTAACATGTGCAAGCTGCCATTTTCTTGAAAAAAAGCCACGTCTAGATGGACAACAAACCATCGATCCTCAATTTTGTCATCACTGTAATCCCTAAGGTGCTATTCATGAGTTTTATCAGTAACGATATTGATTTAATTGTCAAACGCCTCCAAGAAGGAGATATTGCCGCCATTCCAACAGAAACCGTTTATGGACTAGCAGCCGATTACCGCAACGAAGATGCTATCGACAAGATCTTTACAACGAAAGGCCGCCCCTCAAATCATCCGCTGATACTTCATGTCCTGAAAGAATGGGACTTAAGCCAGTGGGCAACGTATATACCAGATCAAGCACAGACACTTATCGCCAAATACTGGCCCGGCCCCCTAAGTCTTGTGTTTAAAAAAACCAAGCATATTTCTTTTAAAATTAGCGGCGGTCAAGATACGGTTGCTATTCGCGCACCAAATCATCCAGTAACCGAGCTTGTTTTAAAAAAACTCGGGCATCCAATCGTGGCCCCTTCTGCCAATCCATTTGAAAAAATTAGCCCGACCACGGCAGAGCATGTCCTAGCACATTTTCCTGAGATGGACTTGGCCATATTAGACGGCGGCAGATGTCTAATGGGATTGGAATCGACGATTATTGATATGGCCTTGAACCCAGGCCAAATCTTAAGACAAGGCCAGCTGCATTTCGATGAGTCACATGCCTCAATCAGGACAAAAGATATGCTTAAAGCGCCAGGACAACATCACAAACACTATCAACCGAAAAAACCATTTTTTTATTTTGAATCGATAACAGATTTACCGCCTAAATTAGATGACTTCTACATCTTATGCTTCAATGAACTTGCAAACATCAAACCACATTATCAATTCTCTAGTCAAACCCAACACATTTTCTATGAATTTTACTACCAAATCCAAGTTGCTGCGCAAAGCAAACATCCTAAAATTTTAATTGAAAAGCCAAGAAAAACCCCAGGACTTCAAGCCATCATCGATAGAATAGAGCGTGCAGCACAAGCAATAAAAGAAATAAATTTTTTAATTTAGGTGAAAATGGTTAAATTAATGTCATAAATAGGTGGTCTAAGTCGCATTTGCCCCGTTAATGAAATGTATTTTAAAAGAAAAATTTCTCCTGATAATTAATGAAGAAATAACATATTTTATGGTCCCCCACACCTTTCACAGGATGACTCATGCATGGCTATAACCCACAGAATAGCTGGGTTTTGGGGGATTTTCTTATTAAAATATTTAAAAATTTACGATGCATTTTGCATCATTGGTTAACTGATTGATTTAATGCGTTATTTTTATTAAATTCCTTCGAATTACTTCAATATTCCTCAATTATCTTCACTTAAAATTTAATTATCTTTAGTAGATTACAAAAATATTCTGTAATCTACTTTAAAAATTTCAGCGATCTTTTTTGCAAGTTCTTTGCCAATACCGCGTCTTCCATTTTCCATGGCAGAAAGATTGGTCTGGCTGATATTTATTTTTTTCGCAAATTCTACCTGACTCAATCCTTCTCGATGTCTCAAACCTTTTAATAACACAGCCGGCTCACCAGACTGCTCAGTCAAATCTTTAAATAAAACATCAATCGATGTATATTCGATTTCAGGATCTACTTTGTAACGCTCCATAACTTCAACTGGAACAACATAAAGCCCACCGTGCCAAGATATTTTGGCAACAGCATCAATATGGTGCTTTTTCGTGTGTGCCGACATAGTAAATCTCCGTAATCTTTAACTTTTTATCAAGTACTTCCCAACAACAGACATAGGTTGATCTGCCTTTGCTTAAATGACAATGGCGTTTATCACCAGGCATGCATTTTAATTTGCTATAATTTTTCCAGCCACCACCAGTTGCTGGTCGGTGTTGTTCAAGATCTCGAGCAAGCAACAAAACAGCTGCTTGAACTGATTTTGGAAGCTTGAGTATTTTTTTACCAAGCTTTGTTGGTATTATTATTTTCCAATCATAGCGAGCCTTGAGATAGCTCGGTATATTTTTTTTCAGACAACTTTTTAAACGTTTCTAGATCTTCAAAAGATAAATCCTGGGTGAGCATCTTTTGACTAGGTTTGAGAACAGATACCCACCTGATCAATACCAGGATTTATTATCATGCACGAAGTTAAAAAGCATTATGATAAGAATCATCATCATCGCTGTTCACATTACAAACAGTTGCAATACCTCTTGTTAGGAGTGAAACTACCGAACCAATTGTAACAATAAGCGCAATGAAAGGTATTACTATCATGCTTTCAATATTTAACACAAACTCAGTAACCGCCTGCTCAGCTAATTTCATATCCATACAGAGCATACTGATTGCGAATAACAAAAAAGCTTTAATTAATTGCGGAATCGGCATTATAATGAAATCCAAACCTACAAGTGGTGCAACTAAAATTGTTTTAATGAGTTGTTGGAAGTCTGCCAAGTTATGAAAAGGCTGAAAAAAAGTAGTATTTGCTGGAGATAACTCATAAAGTCCTCGGTAATATTTAAATATGGATAAATTTTTATGCATCTCATTGGGTAAATCAGCTAAACATGTCATTAAAAAAACCTCTTTTAGTTTAAAAAAACTATACAGTATCATTCTTACACAAATAAAGCAAATGTTACTGCCACTAGTTGTTGCAAAAATAGAATAGGTAGCATGAAAGAAGTATTACCAGCGCTTTGATAAGACATAGATAAAATGTGAAGAACTTATTGAGCATAATTAGGTAAGCGTGACTGCCCACGAGCTGGATACTTTTCGACTTCATCATCATACACTGTCTAGAAAAAGACAAATCGACAAACAATAATGGCGACCAAAACGCCAATTAAATCAGCTAAAAGACCTGCTGGTATGGCATAGCGTGTATGTCGAATATTAATGGTACCAAAATACAAGGCCACAATATAAAACGTTGTTTCAGTCGCACCAACAATGGTTGCTGCTGTTTGCGAAATAGGTGCATCACCACCAAAACGATGGATAATGTCAGCCAATACCCCATTGGATGCACCACCTGAAAAGGGTCGTATCAAGATTAACGGAATCAAATCAAGCGGAATATTAAAACGCGTCAGTAATGGTTTTAACAAATGCTGTAATATGTCAAAAAAACCCGATGCCCGAAGCATGCCAATGGCCACAATCATCGCAATCAAATAAGGAATTAAATTAACAGCAGTTTGAAAACCATCTTTTGCACCATTGATAAAAGAATCAAAAACATTGATTCTTTTATAAGCGCCATAAAATGGTATGCCCATGATAAACATTAAAAAAATGACGTTTGATATCTGCTCAAGCACTTGATTCATAGGGATTCTTCTATTTTTCCAATTTGAAATATCGGCCATTTCGCAAAGGCTCTTGCAGCGACAAAAGCAACGATGGTTGAGGACAGTGTGGCAACTAAGGTTGTGGAAATAATGGCACTAGGATGATGGCTGCCATTCATCGCCAAATAGGCAATCGCCGAGGTGGGAATAAGCTGCAAACTGGAGGCATTTAATACCACAAACATGCACATTGAATCAGTTGCTGTATGAATATTGGTGTTTAGTTTTTGTAACTCTTTCATGGCTTGAAGGCTAAAAGGTGTTGCGGCATTGCCTAATCCAAACAGGTTGGCACTTAAGCTCATGATCATGGCACCCATGGCCGGATGATGTTCAGGAACATCAGGAAAAATTCTTTTCATCAACGGCTTTAACAAACGCGCCAATCCCTTAATCAGTCCTGAGTCACTTGCAACCTGCATAATACCTAACCATAAACTCATCATGGCCGCTAAACCCAACGCCAAATCAAAAGCAAATTTAGCAGAATCCGTCACCGCTAAAACAATATTGCCGAGTCTACCTGTAAAAATCCCACAAATTAGGGCTAGAAATATCATGGATAACCAGATAATATTAAGCATTTTGTTTATCCTTATGTGAAAATCATCATGTGCCAACAAATTTATCGTGTCCTACTCATCTACATATTGGCAGCACTAGCCCATGCTACGCCAGTTATTGACCAGTTTCAAGCACAATATGATCAAGATATTCAGGCTATTTTACATAAACTTGAACAGCAACACTTCAAATCTCATGGGGAAAAAATTGACTTTATCAGCCAACAATTCTTAGGTAAGCCTTATCTGCTTTTTGCCTTAGGTGAAGGCAGCAATAATCCGTTTAACCAACGCCCTCTCTATCGAACGGATTATTTTGATTGTGAAACTCTAGTTGACACCACCCTCGCACTAGCTAAAGCTAAAAATTTTGATGATTTCAAGCAACATATCAACGCAATTCGATATCAAAAAAACATCCCTTCGTTTATGGGCAGAAATCATTTTATTAGCCTAGATTGGAATCCAAATAACGAAAAGAAAGGCTATATTAGCAATATGACTCAAGAGATAAAACTTGAGCACCGCGCTGTTTTTAAAACTGCATCCGCCTATATCAATAAGCCGAACTGGTACCAACATTTAACTAAAAATCGTCTTTACTTACCAACAGCAGTCCCAGCTAAAGTAGCGGAACAGTTACAAAAACTAAGAAATATGGGCATATTAACCGAAGGACAAGATGTTGAAATTGATTATGTGCCAACAACTGCGTTTTTCAATGCGGATGGACAGGCTAGGCTGACTGTACTTGAACAAATCCCAAATGGCAGCATTTTAGAAATTGTGCGCCCAAATTGGAATTTACAAAAAGAAATTGGCACCAATTTACATGTATCGCATTTGGGTTTTGTCATTGTGAAACAGGGCAAAACCTATTTTCGGAATGCCTCATCACGACATCAAGTGGTTGAAGACGAACTTTTAATCGATTATCTACGTAAAACACTGGATAGTTCAACAATTAAAGGCATTCATCTTGAACGCCCACTGCCTTAGAGCCAGGCTCCTTGGATTATGCTTAAGCCTATGTTCTGTCATTGGCTTTTGTCTGCAACAAACCATCTTGCATTTACCAAAACAGACCGCTGTTGCCCTTGAGCTTGCAAATAATGAAGCTGCTCGACAACGGGGGTTGATGTTTCGTGCGGCAATCAATGCCAAGCATGGCATGCTGTTTACCTTTGAGCATCCTGACTATTGGTCAATATGGATGAAACATATGAACTTTCCGATTGACATCATTTGGTTAAATCAAGATAAACAAGTACTTGATTGGGTCGATAACGCCCCACCCTGCCCTCAAGAAGTCATCAACTGCCCCATCTACAAACCAAAATACCCCGCCATGCACGTGATTGAGCTTAAAGCAGGACAACGTCAATTGCATCAGATTCACTTCAAACAAACACTTAAGTATTGAAGTATCCACTATTATCCATAATAATGATTAAATACTTCTTTTGATACCAAACCTAATATGCAAGCATCAAAACGCTTCAAATTGCTGTTCTTAACTTTAATTGCTTTCAATTTAGCAAGCTGTGCTTCGCATCGCAATCCACCAAAAACAGATGTTTATAAAACCAGTGATTTTTGTAAAAATCGCAATAAACGATACCAAACTTATGAAGATGCACCTTATGAAAACTATATTAGCCACTATGCCTATCGCTTGGCTCTTTATCGGAAAAAAGATAAAAATTATCTCATCAAGATGCTGTTTAGGAACAATATCCAATTCATACAATATAAGGAAAGTATCACCCTAATCGTCCCAACAGATCAGTATTTTGATTTTAATACCGATAAGCTTAATGAGCGCGAAGAAACTGCACTAAACTATATTGTTAATCTTGTCCATCTTTATCCTTGTACCACAGTCTATGTAGCTGCTTTTTCAGATAATATAGGCTCTCGTCACGCACGAAATTTCAAGACACAAGCACAAGCCGAAAGCATGCTTACCTATCTTTGGGCAAACTCCATTCCTGCTGAATATCTCAGAGCAGAAGGCTTTGGTTCTCGCTTTCCGATTGCAGATAATAAAACCATCAGAGGTAGTGCCATGAATCGACGACTTGAGATCCAATGGACTATTCAGCGTGATGAAACCTTAGATAGCGCAGATGCAATCAACAGCATGCTAAATATGAAGTAATGACGCATGATTTCTTGCCTTTAAGGGGAATTTGACTTAAGCTCAAAGGCAATTATTCTTCAATTTTTTTAAAAATGAATCTCAGTAAATTTCTCGGTAGCCTACTCTTAATCATTGGTACCTCCATTGGTGGTGGCATGCTTGCACTGCCTGTTGCAACTGCAGATGGTGGTTTTTACTATAGTCTTTTCGCTTTCATTTTTGCCTGGTTTATCATGACCTCTGGCGCATTTTTAATCCTTGAGGTGTTACAACCAATGCCTAAAGGCACCAATATGATCTCACTTTCACGGCATTACCTTGGGGCAAAAGGGGAAGTTGCCGTTTGGTTTTTTTACTTAGCCCTACTTTATACGCTTTTAGGCGCCTACATCTCTGGCGGCACTGATGTATTAGCCAATATGTTGAGTGAATTTTCGCTACATATACCACTTACCATCGTTGCAATACTGTATACCTTGACCTTTTCGCTGATTGTTTATCGCGGGATTCGCTCCGTTGATTTAATGAATCGTGCCTTGATGTTTGCCAAACTTGGGACCTATATCTTATTGATCGCGATTATACTACCTCATGTCCATATTACCCATTTTCAAGAGACATCGCTTAGCAAATTACTGCCAAAAATATCTATACTCATCACATCCTTTGGATTTGCCTCCATAGTGCCAAGTCTTCGTGATTACTGGGATAATGATATTCAATCTTTAAAGAAAATCATTTTTTGGGGCTCACTTATACCCTTAATTTGCTATTTACTTTGGAACTTTGTCATTATGGGTGCTATAGGACAAGCACCTCTTGCCGCATTATTGCATGCAACCCAAGCAACAAGCGGCATAGGTAAAGCATTAATCGCCAAAACTCATAGCACATATATTCTTCGATTGTTCGACTTTTTTAGCTGCATCTGTATGCTTACTGCATTCATTAGTGTGTCCCTTGGCCTATTTGATTTCTTAGCAGATGGTTTTCGCCTAAATAAAAAAGGAAAACAAGGTTTTATTGTACTTGCGCTGACTTTCTTACCACCACTGCTGATAGTAATTGTGAACCCAGATATCTACTTAAGCGCACTAAATTACGCCGGCATTTTATGTATAATCTTATTATTAATAGTACCTGTGCTCATGGGTTGGTGTTATCGTCGGCAAAAAAATAGGCATATCATTTTAAAAGGTCAAAAACCACTGTTAATAATGCTTTTACTATCTGGACTATTTTGCATGTTGATACCCTATGTCCTCAAATCCTAAGCATCGTCCATTTCTAAAATGGGCAGGAAATAAATTCCGCTGCCTTGAACATATCTTGCCTAGACTTAGCCCAGGACAGCGTTTAATCGAACCTTTTGCGGGCTCAGGTGCTGTTTTTTTAAACACCAACTACCCGGTGCATGTCTTAAACGACCTAAACCCTGAACTGATTAATTTATTTCAATTCTTAAAAGATGAGGGGCAGCAATTTATCGAAGATTGTCGCTCATGGTTTACCCCTGAAAATAATGTAAAGCATCGCTATTATGAATTGAGAGCCTTGTTTAATCACACAAACGACTCACGTCAGCGCGCCATGTTATTTTTATATCTAAATCGTCACGGTTATAATGGTTTATGTCGATTCAGTCAACAAGGTATCTTTAATGTCCCGTTTGGATTATATAAAAGACCCTATTTTCCAGAAAAAGAAATGCTATTTTTTCATGAAAAAGTAAAATCTGCGGTAATGCACAGCCAAAACTTTACCGACATATTTAACCTCGTTGAAAAACATGATGTGGTATATTGTGATCCACCCTATCACCCTTTAGGGTCCAGTCGATCATTTACTGCCTATACACAGAAGCAATTCTTAGAAGAAGAACAACTCAATCTAGCTAAGCTTGCATTAGCGGCAGCAAAGAAAGGGGCCCATGTTTTTATTTCGAATCACGATGCACCATTTATCAGAGAAATTTACGCGAAAGCCCAACATATTGATTCCTTTAAAGTACCCCGCTTCATTTCAAGCAAGGGACATGAGCGTCATGCTGCCAATGAAATACTTGCCTATTTTTACGGTGAATGAGTAGAGCTAGTTTGCTGTTGCTGAAACTCTTCTAGCTTAGTGATCAATTCATTAAGGACTTTTCCAGATTCAGGCACAATATACTTCAAACGAAACCAAGACCATTTTTTTTCAGCTCCACCCTCAAAAAGATCTTGTATACTTTTTTTAACTATTCTAATTTCAGCTAATGCTTGAGTTACTTCGCTGTTTGCTACTAATTTTTTTGCCTCGTCTAATGTTGTTTGAATCATACGATTTTTATTGTTCGCTTTCCGCACATCAGACCACATAAGCGACATATTTATCATCCTGCTAGTATGTGTCGCATATCGTGATTGGGCTGCTTCTAATTGATTGAGTAATGGCTGTTGTTTACTGTTAATACAATCCATTAACTCCTGAGATAGTGCATTAACATCTTTGTCCTCTTGAATACCTCTCATGATTGCATCATTCACAGATAGATAATCAATCTTTTCCAATATTGGGAGGACTTGCAGTAAATTAGCTAATTTTTGCAGATGTTCTAAACCCACTGATTGAAGAGACATTTTCCGTTGAAAATAAAACTTTAAACCAGAAAGCTGTTCTAAGGACAATACTTCATTAATATCTTGAGGCAATAATGCTGCCAATCTTTCACCATTATATGAATAACTTGACCATGTAGCATGTAGCTTTAAAAGCTCAGTTTTGTCTGGATTTTTAGCTATTGCCAGAATAAATCTACCTCGTTGCTGAAGCGCTTGAACATCAAATAAGCTTGGAAATCCATCATTTTTTATCGCTGCAATAGATAATGGATCAAATTGATCTGGATTTAATGTATTTAAAAGCTGGATCGTTTTATAGTTATAAGCAGTTTCAGGGAATTGTTGAATGACAGCTATACCAGATGGTGAAAACCATTGCGCTTTTAAATAATGAAGCATAGGATGATAATCGTCTATATCACTGAACAGTCTACGCTGTTGTTCTCTTATGTATTCTTGCCTATTAAAGAATTCTAATTCTGGATCAAACTTGCTTTCCGATTTTTCATGCAACATCGAAGAATAGGCCGTTATTTCCTCATGACTAAAGCTTTCACTAAATAAAACGACGCTGATTGCTTTATCTATCGCTTTTCCATGGTTGTATCCAGGCTGACGCATCAAAGTTTCGATCCGAAGCCACATCGAATGATTAAACAACTGAGATAGCTCGTCAATACTAAACTTTACGAGCAAATCATCTGGATTCTTAATTTGAGCACATAAAAAATCAGTTGGCGTTTGATAATTATCTTCGCTCAAACTAGTTAAAAAATCTGTCATTGTAGGAATAAACACGGCATTATTAAACACTAATTGTCTTAGTTGACGGCTTTTAAGCGCTTTAGAATTAGCGGCTAAGTTTCTATATCTCGGATCATTGCTCTCAGGTACTAAATCAATCCATGGAATTGAAATTCTGCTTTTATGATTAAAAAAAGCGCCGGCAACATCTTCTCGAAATAAAATAAACTCATCTAAATGCGGAGAATCTTTAATGGTTTTATGATTGAGCTCAAACTCTTTTATTATAGCCCTTTTATCGTCTTCATCGAGTGTCTTTGATAGACCTAGCTCAGCTTGTAGTTCATCAATTTCAGAAAATATGAGAACATCAACAGGGAGCTCAGAAAAAAAACTGCTTGCAATATTATCAACAATCTCATTAAACCTTTTAGGATTAGACTTCTCCAAACCCTCAATGACTTTTCCAAAATTAGATTTAGACAAGCCCTTCGCATAACAATAAATATTAATGCTCGCTAAAAAAAATTGTACAGCCATAGCCGCTTTTTCTACTTTAAGATGCAGGTCAGGTAAATCTTTATCAATTTCTAGCGGTTTTTTTTGTTTGTCCCAAAACGAATCATCTAGGGTTGCATTTAACAATGCGTCGAGTACCTCCTCAATTGGATCTTCAAAACTTATGGCACAAGTTGCCATAAGATAGTCATCATTAACATCTTTATAGAACTTATCACCTAGCTTTGGAATCGTTAGATCTACAGATTCACCAAATTTTTCCAAAATAATCGCTTGAGTATATGCCTGTAATTCTTTTAAACTAGCCCCAACAAAACTTTGAATCACTTGCGCTTTAAGCATATCTCTAGCTGATGTGGTATCGCTTAAATTAGAGCCGAGGAAAGCCGCTTCAATTTTAGCTCTTAAGTGAGCACCTAGACCATCCAATCGATCACGATCTTCATGTCTTTTCAAAGAAAAAGTAGGATTCATACCCCTAAGTGCCCAATCTTTATTATATGGACATAAGTGTATGGTGAAACAGTTCCTCACGCTATCTTTGAACAATTCTTGCACATATCCAGGTAAGCGCGGATATACATCTCTTGAACATGCAAGTTGCTGTTCAAGACCTTTCAATAGATCAATATAATTCTCAATTTGTATTTTTCGATCTGTTTTTAAGTTAATAGCTGCTTTATATGTTCCCGTCTTTTCTAAAAAAGAAATATCTTCATCTAATTTTTGCTGATAATCTTCTAATACCTTAAGAGCGGAAAGAGAGTCTTTACCACCATGCCAAAATTTCTGTAATTCGATAGCTGTTTGACATGTATTATCAAGACCTATACTATGCCCTCCCACAATAGGCAGCAATAAATGCACTTTATTGTGTTCATCAATATAGATGTAATCAACTGATTGAGGCTCCACCAGGGATAAGTCAAATGGCATATTAAAACCAAAAAGAAATAAATTAATTAAATTATAGCATACTTTAATCTTTTAGATCATAAAAAAGGCGATAAATGTTGTACCAAGATGAAAATGTCACATTG
>RGPR01000120.1 GCA_010030245.1 Gammaproteobacteria bacterium | reverse complement strand
TGAAAATATTTAGAAATTATTTAAGGCATGAAATATTGCCAAGAATTGAAAAAAAATGGCCGCATTACCGTCAATCATTGCAACACACCATGAATTCATGTCGAGAATTAGTTGGTCAACTTGAGTCTAAGCAGATATTTAGCCGGTATTTAGATCTCCAAGCTCATCCAGACATGAGTGATTTTGACTGGCAACAATTACTTCGGGTTTGGATTAAAACCAATACCCAGCATTATCCATCACAAAAAATATTGCAACAAATTTTACAGCAAATGATTCATGCCAAGCGAACTGATAATGAAGCCATCATTCATTTAGGGGGCTATCGTTTGATTGCCTATCGCCGTGTACTTGAAATTTTTCTTCATACAGCACAACCTGAAGACACATTATGGGAAAATTTCCCGAATACGTTATGGATTGAGGCTTATGGAGAATTGTCCATAAGTCCTGAATTGATGTCAACGCTTCAGATCACTTCAACGGACAAGGTATACGTGCGTTTTCGTTGTGGCGGTGAAAAAATAAAACATATTAATAGCCACCGCGCCTTGAAAAAACAATTTCAAGAAAGAGCAATTCCCCCTTATCAAAGAAGGCGCATTCCACTTTTATATATTAACGATGAACTTCGTTATGTGTTCTTCCCAAACAAAATTCAATGAATTTCTCATGCAAGTTCGTAGAGCAATGTTAAATTGATTCTTGTATGCAATATACCAGAGCCTCGTTACGCGCACTATTTTCGGAATTTGGTTTAGCTTGCTTCAATAATGTAAATGCTTGATGATAATGAGCTTGAATAAGCAGACACTTTTGTTTAATTTCATCACTATCTGGTAAATACTTTACTGTAAAATTAACAACATCCCTTTCTAAACCCTCATGGATGAAATACTGCATATCATGCCACGCAAAATCTGGTGTAATCTCATCTACAGCTGGAGCCTTTCTTTCAATCCTTTCGATTACATCTCGGTATGTTGCAATTTTTTCATCAGAAAAGAATTTATTGATAAAAATCTTTTACGGTCATTCCAATAGTATCTTCGAAGTCTTCTTCGCGCATTACTTTGCAGTATTCCTGTCTCGCAGCACAATAGTCTTGATTTAGTTTCATAGCTCTTCTTGTTCTATTAAAGCCCACATGGTTAACTGTAGTTCATTTTTTGAACAATTTTTATAGTTTCAAACTGTGTTGTAATATTTCGATAGAAATTCTTGGCTCTTTGTAAAGTGAAGATCTATAAGTGATGGTTATGCATATTTAGAAAAAGCCAGAGAACTATCAGCTATGAATCAGAAAGACAAATAACAAGATTGCAAAAAATTTGATTATTGAGCAGGGAGGTCTGTAGGTTAATAGGAAAAAATAAAAAAATAGTCACTTACACAGGTAAGTCAGACGCCTGTAACTTCAGCTACTAGCAATATATGGACAAATATGATTAAAAATGATACAATATATCTTCTTTTGGTAACAAGTGGATGTAAATGAAAAATATCTTAAAAATTTTTACAGTTTTAGTGATATCCATTTTAGCATTATGGTTTTATACAAAAAAGACAGTAAATGTGCAACCCCCGCCCAGAATACAAAAGCCAAGTGATCCTGTGATTAAGTCTAGTTCATCTCGGTTTATTGCTTCTCGTTTTCATGAATTACCAAATTGGGAAAAGGCAGATGTCCTTAAATCTTTTTTTGCTTTTAAGGCGTCTTGTCATGTATGGTCTAAAATGGAGCCTTCCCATCGTGTTGGGAGTGAGGCTATTCCGATGACCGCTAAAGACTGGTTACCTATTTGTACAAAAGCAGAATCTTTGCCAAAGGATTTATCTGAATTAGAAGCAAAGCGTTTTTTTGAAACCTATTTTGCAGCATATCATTGGAAATCTGCACAAAAAGGACGTTTTACTGGTTATTATGCGCCTATTTTTAAAGGTAGTTTGGTCAAAACCAAGGAATACAGTTCACCGGTATATGCAGCTCCAGAAAAAGAGCGCCTTATTCATTCTACAAGAAAACAAATTTATAATGGTGTCTTAAAAGGCAGAGCAAAAGTAATAGCTTGGCTTAAAAGTCCAATTGACGAGATGGCTTTAGAAATAGAAGGATCAGGGGTTATCGATCTTGGGAAAAATAAGCATATTTATGTCAATTATCATGCTGAAAATGGCCATAAATATCGCTCGATGGCACAATTGCTGATCAACTCAGGGATCATCAAAAGAAGCAATGCCTCTATGACAAAAATTAAAGATTTTTTTACCAAACATCCTGGATTAATCCAGAAATATGTATTTAAAAATCCATCTTTTGTATTTTTTAGTACAGTGTCTAATAAGGCCTTTCCGGGTGCTCAAGGTGCTAAATTAACACCTAAGTATTCGATGGCTGTCGATAGGCGCTATATTCCTCTAGGTACGCCATTATTTCTAAGTACCAAGCGTCCGATTGATACCAAAGGTAGCACCGAAGCGTTGAATCGAGTGATGATTGCTCAAGATACAGGTGGGGCAATACGCGGGCCGATTCGGGGAGATATCTATTGGGGCGTTGGTGAGCGTGCAACTAAAATTGCAAGTCTGATGTCTAATCAGGGTGATTATTGGCTATTACTTCCTCGTAGCTATCATTTTACCAAGTAAATCCTAATATAGTCCCTTTATTAGGATTGCGCTATAAAACGAAACACGAAGTATCCTTCTGTTAAGTGCATGCCTGGAAAAACAGTGATGAGAGGAAGGGGCTCAGCAATTAAGGTTCAATAACAAGAATCAATATTTGATAAAATTCTTATAAAAGAAGAAATATGTACTATAAATGAATTAGACAACAGCTAATGGATTACATGGAATAAAAGGACTGATATGATAAAACTTAATGATAAAAGTTTGCTAAAAAATGATTTTTTTATCAATGGTAAATGGATAAAAGCTAATAGTCATAAAGTGTTTCCAATAATCAACCCATTTAATCAAAAAATAATTTCAGAAATCAGTGATGCCGGCGAAGAAGATGCTAAGCACGCTGTTAATGCTGCAAGTGAGGCTTTTAAAACTTGGCGTAAGACCTCTCCAGAATATAGAGCTAATCTTTTGCGAAAATTACAAGCGTTAATCTTAAAAAATATCGATGATTTAGCAACCATTTTAACTACTGAGCAAGGTAAGCCGTTGCAAGAATCTTTTGGGGAAATTGAAAGTGCAGCTATGTTTGTCGGTTGGTATGCAGAAGAAGCATTACGTATCCATGGACAAACGATAATCCCTACACAAGATGATTTACGCCGCTGGACAATACGTCAACCTTTAGGCGTGGTTTTTGCAATTACGCCATGGAACTTCCCATTTTCATTGGCTGTTGGTCAATGTGCTCCCGCGCTAGCTGCTGGCTGCACAATTATTCTTAAACCTTCAGAAGAAACGCCTTTAATTGCTCTAGCCATGGCAGAGCTTATGCAACGAGCAGGATTTCCTGCTGGTGTTATCAATATTTTATGCGCTATAGATCCTAAACCAGTTAGTGAAGTTGTTTTATCCGATGAGCGCGTACGTAAACTGGCTTTTACAGGTTCGACTAAGGTAGGAAAAATCTTAATGGCACAAGCAAGTCACACTGTTAAACGATTATGCATGGAAATGGGTGGAAATAACCCCTTACTTGTGTTTGCAGATGCTGATATTAAACTTGCAGTCGAGCATACGTTTGGAACCAAATTTTTTAATAGCGGCCAAGTTTGTACGACTATAAACCGGTTTTTTTTACAGTCTGAAATCTATGAGCAATTTATAAAATTATTTAGTGAACAATGTAAAAAACTAAATCAAGGTAATGGCTTAGATAAGAAAACCAATATAGGTCCATTGATCAATCAAGCAGGACTTGATAAAGTTGAGCAATTAGTAAATGATGCACTAGCTAACGGTGCCAGATTAATTCTTGGTGGCAAACGAGTTCATAAAGATCAATTGTTTTTTGAACCGACAATCTTGGCTGATGTCACGCCAAAAATGCGCATTTATCATGAAGAAATTTTTGGACCAGTGGTGACATGTTGCCGGTTTACAACAGAATCTGAAGTTTTAAATGCAGCGAATAATACCCTAGGTGGTCTTGCTGCTTATGCGTATACGCGTAATATAGATCTTGCTTTTCGTTTAAGTGAGGCTTTAGAAGCAGGAATGGTTTCTATTAATACTTGTAACAATTTTTCACCCTTAAGTCCATTTGGCGGACATAAACAATCAGGCCTAGGTCGACAGGGGGGGATTACTAGTAGTTTAGACGATTATTATGAATTAAAAAGTGTTAATTTTGGCTTGCAAACATAATGTGAATTAATTCCAACTTAATCTTCCTGAATATATCACCAAAATAAATTAGAAACGCCTGAACACCATATCAATACAGCGTAATCAGGTTTTCGTATTTTTAAAATCGATCACCCATTGGGTGAAATAACACAAGCTAAAAATACCAACTGCCCTCACCACCGCGCGCAGCGTGGGGGTGAGGGGGTATAAAAGCTTGTCGCGTCAGCGACTCATTAATGAATTTGAAGGTGCTCCATTGCATAATTAAATCAAATGGATAGAATTGTTTTTGCAAAAAAAACTAACCCATGATTAAACAAGGGAGCAAAAACGATCATGCCACATAATGCCTTATCCCAGTATCAAGCCTTAAGAATCCCCTCATTTTTTAAATGCTCAATAAAAGCTCAGTCCAGTAGGGTTGTGTCACCAAAAGTTCATTGAAAACCGTCAATAACTTATCTTGCTCATGCGCTTCAAAGTTATTAAAACATTTGTAATAAAAGATACCCTGGTTTAACAATGAGTGTGTTCTTGT
>RGPR01000119.1 GCA_010030245.1 Gammaproteobacteria bacterium | reverse complement strand
GCGATCTCCGTCACCAAAGGCAGTGCTTCTCGAAATAATGGTGATTCATTCCGGTTTCCAGGAGCTTTAACAATCGGAGCAATTACATTGCAATACCTGACGCAGAAGGCAACAATCTTGTCACCCTTCATGTGTTTGTGCCCACTATAACCAATGTTATCTCCACCTTTTTTAGCGGATGTTGTCGTCCCATCGCCATGGATTACGCGGATATTCAGCAGATCATTTTGGTGAAGTTTAAGGACAGACCCAACAAAAATAGCATTCATGCAACCATCCGATTCCCATCGTCGAAAAACACTGTAAATGCATGTGTAGGGGATCTCGGGACGTCCTGATTCATTTTTTTCAATGGGCAGCCATTTCAGTATATAAGCAAATGACCTGTATAATGATAGTTTGGATACAGGGCCCCGCTTAGCAACAGTCAGGTGAGGCAAGACAAAGTACTGTGCGACTGTCAATTCAGTGGGGATCCCTTGCTGTCGTTGACGTTTAGCCATTTCATCATCCCAAAGAATATAATTCTAGGCTATGCCGTTGAGGTGCGCTAAAATCTATATGTACAGCAGGCTATAGACAAATTCACAGGGTTAATTAAACCCACTACCAGTTGGGATAGAACATGCCAACGTTTATCAAATACGCCCTAAAACCAAAAAAAAGGTTTTCAACTAAAGGGTCATTGCATAGCAACTGGAAGAAATATTTAACTTAATAATGTCGGCACAATTTCCTCCAATGACAACGATTTTGCATATTACAAATGCGTCTATTCTCACATTTAACTGGTGTATTATAATATCCCACTGGTCCTCCAGTGTAATAACCAGGCCCATACCGATATCCACCCCATCCACCATAATAATGTTTGTTATAGTGGTAGTTGTGATGCGTGAACCCACCACCATGCCACCCACCACCATGCCACCCACCACCATCTCTTGCTTCAACAACTAAAGGGGTAGCGATTAAACCTAGCGCAGCAATAGTTAAACAAATGTAGGATTTCATATCCTAATCCTTTCTATTTAAGATTATATTAGAATTATAGACTATATTTGATTAAAATTTATAAAAATTGTTTTTAATAAGGACTTAGTTGGCGCAAAGCTGCTTAAATTGATCGGCTAATTCAAGTATTTGTGGATCTGTAGCCTGTTGAAAAAAAGAATGCGCCTGCGTTTTGATATTTTCATCTAAAATTTTTGATGGCGTCACTCGATCGAGTTTCAATAAAGCTTGTGCATAAGCTAATGAACTTTTACAATAATTAAATGTATGAAGACGATAACCATGCGCATTAGAAGCAATGGCTGCGCTCAAACGTTGGCTGCAATTATCAAACTCGTAATCACCTGATATACAAAGCAAATCATAATGGTCTTGATTAACAAAACGGGACATAATTTCCCCGTTCAAAACCTGAGATGTTTGTTCTATCATATCTTGAGCACGTTGACGTAGTTCTAAATCCGTCAGTTGAGGCTTATAAACTTTAATGACTGGAACAGACTCCCAGTCTGAGCAAAAATTATTACGCGCATGATCTAATATTTTACCTGCTGTGGTTTTTTTTAAGTCCTCACTAAAACTGACATGAAAAAGATCTAATTGCTGATAACTAGTCAATTTTTTCTGAGTAAGAGGATTAAAGGATTTCAGCGCTTGATAGGTAAAGAAACGAACTCTATCGGGCACTAACGTGGCATTAGCTGTTTGTAAAGGCTGAGCACCATACTGGTTATATTGTGCATAAACACCGCCATTTTTTAAAGACCTCAAATGATGTGTGGCTAGCCGTCTAATCCCCATCCCCCACGCATAATCAGGTGGCTCTGGTGTATAATTACTGATATCTTTACTAGAGTTCCATTGAGTGGCGATGGTATCATGGTGATCAATCATGTGGCCACGGATGTGATTATTAAATCGAGCCGTCGCATAATTATATGCACCAACTTTATAATCTTGACTTTTTAAAGGGTAATCTCTTTGAGCTGGAAAACCATTTTTTTGTACATGCGCAAAGCTATAAAAAGTCACCTGATCACAACGACATAAAAAGTTAATTGAGCCATTTTTATCTGGCCCATAAATCAAGATCTCAATGACGTGCTCAACTGAATGTTGATGTCGAATGATGCCATATCGGCCATTGGCTTTAACCCATTGGTAAGCTTTAGGTAATTGCGGTAGAAATTCTACCGGTAATTTGTGAAAAAGTTCAAATGCATGTTCTTCTTCAAACTTAAAATTAATAGCTACCATTTGTTGATGTTCAATGAAAATCGCTCTGATATCAGAACAATTTTCATTTTTTTCTAAAACATCAACTAAATTAAATTTCTGACTAAGCACCATCTTAACGACCGATCTCATGAATACATGCGCTATTTTAACACAAATATATATTTTATATAGTTCAAAAGATCAATAAAAGTCCAAAATGAGATATGGGATTAAATGTGAAGACAACAATAGAAGAATAAGAACCCCTCATCTAGATGAGGGGGTGAAAGACCTTAAAGCCAATAAACAAATACGTATAAAAACAACCATACCACATCGACAAAGTGCCAATACCAAGCGGCAGCTTCAAAACCAAAATGTCGTTCTGCTGTAAAATGACCGCGATAAAGCCGATATAAAATAACAATTAAGATGGTAGTTCCTATACTGACATGTAAACCATGAAAGCCTGTCAGCATAAAAAATGTACTTCCATACATGCCTGAACTTAAGGATAAGTTCATCTCGGTATACGCTTCATGATATTCTATAGCCTGACAAGCTAAGAAAATAAGGGCAAGCACAATTGTTAAAAAGGTACCTAGCAGCACTTGCTTGCGCTTATTGAGTTTTAATGCCCAATGCGCCCAAGTGATAGTGATACTGGAGGTCAAAAGTAACATGGTATTAATTAGGGCAATACCTGCAGCACCCATGGGTTCAAATGCCCCCATAAAAATGTCATTATCAGGATTAATAAGCAAAGGCCATTTTGCTGTGAAATATGGCCATAGGGTGGTATGCGTAATCGGGTGATAAACCCCGCCTAGGATTGGGATGCTCCAAAACCGACTATAAAATAAAGCACTAAAGAAAGCACCAAAAAAACAGACTTCAGAGAAAATAAACCACATCATTCCTAAGCGAAAAGAATGATCGACTTGTAAATCATACTTGCCACGATTGTTTTCATAAACAACCTGGCCAAACCAACCAAACATCATATAAATTAAAATGGCAAAGCCTGTAAAAAAAACATAAGGACCATACCACTCAACATGAAAGCATGAAGCAGCACCAACTAATGTTGTAAATAAGCCAATACAAGCAATTAATGGCCAGTGACTCGGCTTAGGTACATAATAAGAACCATGTGCACCCATTTATTTTCTCCTCATTACGACAGTCTATCGGTAACATCAAACAAGGTATAAGCTAAAGTTATGGTCTTCACATTTTCAGGTAAATCAGTATCCACATGAAAAATCAAAGGCATATTCATCGCTTCATGACCGTTTAATTGTTGCTGCTGAAAACAAAAGCATTCTGTTTTTTTTAAATATTTTGCTGCTATCCCTGGTGTAATACTGGGGATTGCCTGCACTACCATATGATGCGAAGTTTTATTTTCAGCATAAAACTCTAGCTTGGCAGTTTCGCCAGGATGTATCATCACTTTTTTAGTTTTAGCATAAAAAAGCCATTGCAAAGTATTGTTATTCGTCGCGACAAACTCCACTTCAATAGCGCGCGTTTTATCAATGCGTGTTGGATCTCCTTCCTCTGCCTTGGCTAAAACCACTTTACCATTAATCCCTAAGGCTTTGCAGAGTGAATTGTATATCGGCACCAAGGCAAAACCAAATCCAAACATCCCTAGCGTCAGCAAAGACAACAGAATTAATAAACGACGATGTTGGACTTTTCTCATACAACAATTCTCAATAATTAATGCACGACTGGTGGCTCATTAAATGAATGATAGGGTGGTGGTGAGCTTAAGGTCCACTCTAAGCCATGTGATCCTTCCCAAACCCTATCATCAACTTTTTCGCCACCACGGATGGTCTTGACGACATTCCAAACAAATAACAGTTGGCTAAAGCCAAATATGAATGCGCCAATTGTGGTAATTTGATTAAAATTTGTAAATTGTAAGGCATAGTCAGGGATTCGACGTGGCATACCTGCAAGGCCTAAGAAATGCATCGGAAAAAATAGGATATTGACTGAAATGGCTGATAACCAAAAATGCCATTTACCTAAGGTTTCATTATACATGTGCCCTGTCCATTTGGGTAACCAATAATATGTTCCAGCCATTAATGAAAAGACCACGCCAGGGACAAGAACATAATGAAAGTGCCCGACAACAAAATAGGTGTCTTGGTATTGATAATCTGCAGGGACTAATGACAACATTAGCCCTGTAAAACCACCAAAGGTAAACATAAACACAAATGCAATGGCAAATAACATGGGCGTTTCAAAAGTCATCGAACCTCTAAACATGGTCGATACCCAATTGAAAACCTTAATACCTGTTGGCACCGAAATTAACATGGTGGTATACATGAAAAAGAGTTCAGCACCGAGCGGGATGCCTGTGGTAAACATATGGTGGGCCCAAACAACGAAGGAGAGGATTGCAATACATAGTGTGGCATAGACCATGAAGCTATAACCGAACAACCTTTTTCGACTAAACGTTGGAATCACTTCTGAAATAACACCAAATGCAGGCAATACCAAAACATATACTTCAGGATGTCCAAAAAACCAAAAAATATGTTGAAATAGCACTGGATCTCCGCCACCCGCTGCTTCAAAAAAACTCGTTCCAAAATGTCTATCTGCTAGCATCATGGTCACCGCCCCTGCTAATACTGGCATAATGGCGATTAATAAA
>RGPR01000118.1 GCA_010030245.1 Gammaproteobacteria bacterium | reverse complement strand
GTTATATGGGCATGGGTTACAGCAATCGTCTGTTGGAGCGGATTGTGGAGTGTTCGAAATGCTTATTGGGCTTTTTTTCTACTTTGCCTAATGGATGGCGCATTTATCATTTTCAATGAGTTTTTTTTCCAATATGAATTGGTTCATGGATCTATGCTTAGGTTGACATTTAAATTGCTAAGTTTTTCTGTATTTGTTCAATTAGCTCATACAGAATTCCAGAAGAGTGAGTGAGGAAATGAACTTGAATCTCGGTCTTTCTCAAAATCAAGATACTCAAGATTTAATTGATAACCCCATCAAAGCATCACCCTTGTTGATAAAATCAAAACAAATGAACTCAGTCTTTTAATATGGGTTATCCAACGCAACTTGATGGCGCCTAATACCTCTCAAGACATCTTTCAGCAGCAAAACATCTGACCCAACCAAACAGCATCTTTCATTAATATGGTGGTAGTTTTAATCCCATCCATTTAGGACATGTTGAAAAAATTAAAAGACTTGATGCACGCTATCATTTCAATGAACTATTTTTTTTACCTTGTGCGAATATGCCTTTATTGACCCTCAAGAACTCCAACGGAAAGGAAAGAGCTTTACGATTAAGACCTTACCACAATATCGCAAAAACTACGGTCATGATGTGAGTTTAAGCTTTATCATGGAACATGATGCTTTCTGTGACTTCATGCAATGGCAAGATTTTGATTCTATTTTAAATCATGCACATATTATTTTGCTCTCTCGCCCCAATAATCTCTGTGAATTTAGTCAAGATTTATCAAAATATTTGCTTAAACACCAATCCGATGATTTAAATTTCATCCATCAAAAAAAGCGGTGGCTATATTTTCGGCATGAAAGAAAAAGATTATCCTTATTCTTCAACTGAAATTAGAAGATAACTTCAAGTACAAAAAAAACCTTAGGCCTATATTGAAGGTGACCTGCTATAATAACCTATCACACCTATTCCTGAAGCAGTTAATGCTGTAGCAACAGCGAGCATGGTATTTGATTGAAAATTTCCAGCTGCTATTAATAATCCCACAAACGACATCATCAACAAGGGCATGGAACCAAATGAAGAATGTTGTAATCTAGCTCTATTTAAACGATCAGAATCGGCATCTTCAAGTCGTTGTCCAGACTGTGTTTTTTGTCCATTAATTTCTGATATCAATGGATCTCGCTGTAATGCCTCTTTCACAACATCATAACGGTCTTCAGGAATGGTTAATATAACCAGAAAACCTGTGGATGCTATATTTGAACGCGTTATTATTGGGCGCGCGCCAGAAATAAGCTTAGCTTCACTTATTTCAGCAGAAAATTTAATGTTTACTTCTTTAAATTGAGAAAAACAAAGCAATTGCCTTAACTCAATATCTTCAGGATCAATTTGTACGGTAAGTTTTACTTCTTTTACAGCTACAGCTATAGCTATAGCAACAGGTTCAGCTTCAACCGCCGTTTCCACTTTTGCCATAGAGAAGAATTCGTATGAATTATCCATAAATACCTCTTTCCTGAAATTTGGGAGATTTCAAAACCTATAAAATCCTTACATTGAGCATCATTAAGCACGAAAATCTTGCTTATAGGCTTTCATTTGCTGACTAATTAATTGATCAACTTCAGGTTTTAATTGCATTTTGGTATTGTCATTATCCAATGACTTGATTTTTTCAAGCCATGAAGGCACAAAACCTATCATCCAATGCACAACAGGTTGAAATTGTGGATACAATTTTGAGGATTTCACATAGTTTTTATCTGAAAAACCTGACATTTGAGCAACCATCATCATCAAGGCAATGATCATAACCCCCCGCCCCCAACCAAAGACCATGCCAAGTAATCTATCGGTAGAACTTAAACCAGAACGCACAATCACAAAGGACATGACTGTATTGAGTAAGCCACCAGCAAGTAATATCAGTAAGGTCACTGCCACAAAAGCTGCTATAGCTCGAATTTCAGTTTGTTGAATATAAGGTTTAAGGTAATGAGCCAGCGTATAGGAGTAATGACTAGCAATCCATAGCGCTAAGACCCAAATGCTTAAAGCCATCACTTCCTTAACTACACCGCGAAAAAGACCTGTCACAACAGATACGGCAATAATCGATAAAATCGCAAAATCCACACCTGTTAATTGTGAAAAGTCCATGTTTTATCCTTGCTTAATTAAAAAACCATACAGCTGCATATTGCTAGCTAGTTTCTTTTGTATCGCCAATGCCTCATTGCGATCATTTAGCTCACTTACCAGCACTTTATACTGTTTACCATTTTTACCATCAACTTCATCAAAACTCGCTGAATAGCCTAATTTCTTCAAGCGCTTCACTAAAAATTCTGCATTGGTCGGTTTGGTAAATGAGGCGAGCTGTAGCGCATAAGACGTATTCGCAACTGGTTTTTTAGTAGCGACACTAGCCACCACCGCTTTAGATTTCACTTTAGGCACAGTAACAACTGGGGAAAGAGGAGCTGCCTCAGCAAGTTTGACTTGAATATCTCGTGTCACAATATTGGGGACCACGGGTTCAACTTCTTTAACCTTACTGAAAACCTGCGCTGCTGTTGGAATATTTAAATGGGGTACTTTAGGCTTTGGCGGTACTTTGAGATTTAACGATAGATTCTCTTCAAAACGTTGATTTGATTTTTTCATTAAGCTTGGTAAACCAATCACGATAAGAAGCATGAAAACCAAACCACCTGTTAGACGATATTTCGCTTGTTCACTGAGCACTAATGACATTATATCCCTCCTCCATCAATATCTTCATTATCGGTTCAACCATCAAAAAAGAACCAAATACGACAATCACATCATTTGCTGAAGCTGCTAATCTAGCTGCGTTCAAGGCTTGTTCTGGACTTGGAAAAAATTGGTAAGGCAATGAACACTCCTCAAATAATTTTTTCATTGATCCTTCAGTATGCGATCGCTCGCCATTCAGAATAGTATTATACCATATTGGCGATAATTTGTTAAATTCTTGTACACATTCAACAGCATTCTTATCTTTCATCATACTAAAAATAGCATGAACCTGTACATCATTAGCTATTTTTTTTATTTCCTGAGTCAGATATCGAACCCCTTGTGGATTATGACTCACATCCACGATTAGCCTTGGACGATGTAAAGGAATACATTGAAGCCGTCCAGGCAAAAAACTATGATCGAGTGCAAATTGCCAAGCTTGTTCAGCCACAGGTAGTTTATCTATTAATAATGTACTGGCATATATGGCAGCAACTAATGCTTGGATTCGAAGTTTTGCTTTACCAATCAACTTAATCGATTGTTCACCAATTAAAACAGAAAGCGTATCTTCAGCTTCTACATAGTTGTAATCTACAGCATAGTGGTGAAGCCTTGTGCCCAGATTATTGGCGTGCTCTTGTATCGAACGAGGGCAATCAATATCTGCAAAAATAGCCTGTTTTTTTGATCGAAATACACCTGCTTTTTCAAAAGCTATGGCTTCAATGGTATCCCCTAAGTAGTCCTGATGATCCAAATCTACTGTGGTGACAATCACCACATCCGCGTCAATAATATTGACGGCGTCTAAACGCCCACCTAAGCCCACCTCTAAAATCAACACATCCAGGGGTTGTTGCTTGAAATAATACAGGGCCACAAGGGTTAAACGCTCAAAAAAACTGATTGGAGAAGAATCTTCTAATATATCATCAACTGCTCGAATTGCTTCTATCAGCTCATCTTCAGAGATCATCTTATCATTGACACTAATACGCTCATGATAAGACAATAAATGAGGGGATGTATAAACCCCGGCCATAAAACCTGCTGCCTGATAAATAGACTTTAATGCGGTAACAGTTGAACCCTTACCATTGGTTCCTGTTACTGTAACAACAGGAATGTGCCAATGCAGACAATCTAATTTGCTGGCATATTGGGCAAGAACCTCAAGTCGCCTAGGACCAAACTGAAACAAATTGGGATTGAGCGCTTGCTCTAAAAGCATCGTTGATGCAAACATGATGTTAATTCTCAGTCTGCGCCAAAGGATGTTTTTGTTTCATGAATTTAGCAATTAGTTCAGCCAGGCTTGCGCGCAAACCATGCCTTGCCACAATCATATCAATATGGCCATGTTCTAACAAAAATTCACTACGTTGAAATCCTTCCGGGAGGGTTTGACGAACTGTTTGTTCGATGACCCGAGGTCCGGCAAAACCAATAAGCGCATTAGGCTCTGCAATAATCACATCACCAAGCATTGCAAAACTTGCTGAAACACCACCCATGGTGGGATCGGTTAACACAACAATAAACGGGAGCCCAGTTTCAGAAAATTTGGCAAGAGCAGCACTGGTTTTAGCCATTTGCATCAAAGAGAAAAGGCCTTCTTGCATTCTAGCACCACCACTTGCGGTCACACAGACATAAGCACAAGCTGATTTACTGGCATGCTCTAAACCTTGTACAAATTTATCACCTACAGTTGCGCCCATAGAACCGCCCATGTAGGAGAACTCAAATGCAGAAACAACCACTGGCAATCGATGGATAAAACCTTTAACCACCACAATAGCCTCTTTTTCACCACTTGCTTTTTGTGCTTGCGATATTCGGTCTTTGTATTTTTTGGAATCTTTAAATTTTAATCTATCGATAGGCTCAAAATTAGCCGCAATTTCAATTTGATCATGCTCATCTAATAGTGATGCAATTCTATCACGGGCATTTAAACGATGATGATGCCCGCATTTCTTACAAACAGAAAAATTCTTTTTTAAATCTAGGCGATATAATACGTCTTGGCAGCCAAGGCATTTGAACCATAATCCTTCAGGCACATCCTTTTTTTTGGCGGTATCGGTATCAACTTTTTTCGGAAATATTTTTTTAAACCAACTCATCTTAGCGCTCAATGGACAACGTTAAATATGTTCAATTATATCCTAATTCATATGCTTCCTCAAATCTTCCATGATGCTTTGTCAAACCGATTTAAAAATATACTCTCATTTACAATGTCGCTTTTT
>RGPR01000117.1 GCA_010030245.1 Gammaproteobacteria bacterium | reverse complement strand
AAATATATAGAATGTGTTTTTTTGTTTTATCATTTTTATCGGTACAGGTGATAGTGAATCCTTATGGCACATTTTCGCAAAAAGATTTTTTTACAGTTGATGATAAGGTCATCGTTAATCTTTTGCCATCCAAATATTTTAAATTGCTAAGTGATTTGTATAACAGTGTATTATATTTATTTACCGGAAAAAAACCTTCTCAACAAACTATATCAGACAAACGTTTTAACAGTATTTTGAATGAACTTCTGAAAATGACAAGTGGCAATTCAACTGTTAAAGGTTTTAAAGATAAAAAATTTGAACCAAATGTTTTCTATATCAAAGGTCTGGAATATTTAAGCGAATCTCAGAAAGCAAGGCTATCTGAGATTCTGCCTCAGCAGGATGAATCTGTTCCTCAGCCAATTAAATTTTTTAATGTGGAAACCGATGATGGCGCAGTTTTGGATACTGTTGAATACTCATCTGCAAATGATAATTCAACATATATGATTTGTTGCAATCCTCGAGATGTGAATTATTCTTTATATCTGAAAGATGATTTTTTGAAAAAGGTTTCAGAAGGAGCTCATGCTAAAGTCATTGCTTTCAATTATCGAGGTATTGATAGAAGCCAAGGCTTGATTATCACCGAAGAAGATTTAATAGTTGATACGGTTGCTCAGGTTAAACGTTTGATAGATAATGACATCAACGCTAGCTCTATCACCTTATATGGATTTTGTTTAGGTGGGGCAGTTGCTACATTAGCAGCGGAGCGTTTAAAAAGCCAGGGCATTAATGTGCATTTGTATAATGACCGTTCATTTTTAACTATTCCAAAATTTGGTGTTGGTTTTATCTGTCCTGAAAAAGGCAATGTCCTTATTTCTTTGATCAGCAGCCTACTCAGCATCCTTTTTTCCCCAGTGATTTCGCTTTTAACCAAGATTGGTGGATGGGAAATGGATGCTGAATCTGCATGGAAAAGTATTGATGAGGCATTAAAAAAATATAGTGTGGTTAAAACAGTCGAACATTCAAAACTAAATCAATTCGATGGTATTATTAATACTTCAGCCTCGATTTCTAGTTTAGATTTGCCTTCAAAAGATACAAATGACAACTGTTTTGGTT
Source organism: Gammaproteobacteria bacterium (assembly GCA_010030245.1). GTDB lineage: Bacteria > Pseudomonadota > Gammaproteobacteria > Legionellales > Legionellaceae > UBA2653. The sequence goes on along the minus strand of RGPR01000117.1, from coordinate 3,947 downwards.
TTGATGCTAATAAGTATAAATATTGTGGGCATTTTTTTAAGCCATGGGAGCTTAAATCAAGCAATGGTCTTACGATTCTAGGTAGTGTTATACAGTGTCTAAGTTAAAAAGGATATCGAAAGATATCCTTTTTTTCTTGACTTCTTTCTAAATTTATTCTGCAGCCATTTTCTGATCAGGCATGGTGACATTTAATTCTAAGACAGAACCATTACCAATACGTTCTACATTCACCGAAACTTTTTGGCGATTGATGGGGACATATTTCGCAATCACTTCTAAAATTTCTTCTTGAAGCTTAGGAATAAAGTCAGGTGTATGGCGTTGTGTTCTTTCGTGAGAAATAATAATTTGTAAACGCTCTTTAGCAACAGAGGCTGTGCTATTGCGTTTTTTTAAGTAATTAAATAAACTCATGATGGCATTTCCTCCTTGGCTTTGCCAAATATGCGTCTTAAAATACCTTTCTTTTCTTGTTGTACAAATTTAAATGGAATGGTTTCACCTAAAAAGCGTTCGATAGCATCTTGATAGGCAACACCAGCATCACTTGTTGCATCCATAATCACTGGGGTTCCAGTGTTTGACGCTTTTAAAACGGCTTTTGATTCGGGAACAATGCCTATTAAAGGTATGGCTAAAATATCCAATACATCTTGCATGGATAACATTTCACCTCTTTCAACACGTTCTGCATCATAGCGAGTAATTAAAAGATGCTCTTTAATTGGGGTTTGACCTTCAATAGCACGTTTGGTTTTTGAAGCCAGGATGCCTAAAATTCTATCAGAATCACGAACAGAAGATACTTCAGGATTTGTCACTATGATGGCATGATCAGCAAAATGCATCGCCATTAATGCACCAGTTTCGATCCCTGCTGGCGAGTCACAAATAATATAATCAAATTCCTTGGATAGCTCATTTAAAACTGTTTCAACGCCTTCAAGGTCGAGTGCATCTTTATCACGCGTTTGAGAAGCTGGTAGGATAAAGAGATTTGGCACGCGTTTATCTTTAATAAGCGCTTGATTCAGGTTGGACTCACCATTAATGACATTGACGAAATCATAGACCACACGGCGCTCACAGCCCATAATGATATCTAAATTACGCAGACCAATATCGAAGTCAATAACGACAGTTTTAAACCCTTTTAACGCTAGGCCTGCTGAAATAGCGGCAGATGTTGTGGTTTTTCCAACACCACCTTTACCGGATGTAATCACGACGATTGTTGCCAAAATATGCCCCTTATTTTTATCTATTGTTCCTAATTATTCAGTTTACCTATAATATGAAATATTACAAGATTAGGACAATAAAATGCAGCAAAAAGATGAAGACTGGATGGCTTTAGCTTTAGATGAGGCAAAAACAGCCTATATCGAAGATGAAGTACCTATTGGTGCAGTGGCTATTTGTAGTGAAAAGGGCCTCATTGCTAAGGCTCATAATCGAACCATTGCCGCATGTGATCCTTGTGCGCACGCAGAGATTGAAGTGATTAGAAAAGCGGCAAAGGTGCTCGGTAATCATCGTCTTCATACGGTTACTATCTATGTCAGTTTAGAGCCCTGCGCCATGTGTGCAGGGGCTATGGTTGAGGCAAGAGTCAAGCGTGTGGTCTTTGCAGCACGAGATTTTAAGGCAGGTGCGGCAGGAACTGTCATGAATATTGTGCATCACAGTGCTTTAAACCATCATGTGCAAATTGCTGATGGTTTAAGTGCCGAAGCTTCAGTTGCGTTGTTGCAAAAGTTTTTTGCAACAAAACGCATTAAAACGTGATATTTCCTGGTGTACGTGGAAAAGGAATGACGTCACGGACATTGCCAAGACCTGTGATATAACTTAATAGTCTTTCGAGTCCAAGTCCAAATCCAGCATGGGGTACTGAGCCATAACGTCTTAAATCGAGATACCATTGATAGGGCTCTAGATTCAGTCCTGCAGCTTGCATGCGTTGTTCGAGAAGATCGATGCGATCTTCACGCTGACTGCCACCAATAATTTCACCTATACCTGGGGCTAAAATATCCATGGCAGCAACAGTTGTCCCATCATCATTTAAGCGCATGTAAAAACTTTTAATTGCGGCAGGGTAATTTTTTACAATCACGGGCTTTTTAAAATGCTGTTCTGTGATATAACGCTCATGCTCTGATTGCAGATCTAGGCCAAATTCAACCGGGTATTGGAAATCCTGCTTGGCTTTTTTTAAAATATCGATGGCTTCTTGATAATCTATGCTAACAAATTCAGAATTGGCCATGTGTTGGATACGTTCAATACACGAATTATCTACGTGTTCTTGGAAGAATTGCATGTCATCTGGACAGCGTGCCAATATATGTTGACAAACATATTGCAACATGTCTTTTGCTAGTGAGGCAACATCATCTAAATTGGCAAAAGCTATTTCAGGCTCTACCATCCAAAATTCGGCAAGATGACGACTGGTATTGGAGTTCTCAGCTCTGAAAGTCGGGCCGAAGGTGTAGACCTTGGACATGGCCATACAATAAGCCTCAACGTTTAGCTGGCCTGATACTGTTAAAAAGCTTTGTTGTTTGAAAAAGTCTTCTTTAAAATTCACTTTTCCATCATCGTTTAATGGTGGATTTTTGGGGTCAAGGGTTGTTACCCGAAACATTTCACCAGCACCTTCACAATCACTTGCAGTAATCAGCGGTGTATGAATCCAATAAAAGCCACGTTCTTGAAAAAATTGATGGATGGCAAAAGACACTTCATTTCTTACTCTGGTCACTGCTGAAAAAGTATTGGTTCTGGGGCGAAGGTGAGCAACTTCTCTTAAAAATTCAAGGCTGTGTTTCTTTGCTTGAATAGGATAGGACTCCGGTTTATCAACCCAACCGATGATGTTCAGTTCACTAACTTGTAATTCGTATCGTTGTCCTTTTCCTTGTGAGGGGACTAATATGCCACAGGCTTCAAGCGAGCAACCAGCAGTCAGTTTTAATACATCATTGGCATAATTTGCTAGATCTTGGTTGATGACCAATTGTAGGCTTGGAAAGCAAGAACCATCATGCAGTTGAACAAAAGAAAACCCTGCTTTTGAGTCTCTTCTTGTTTTTACCCAACCTTGAACAGCAATATGAACAGCTGGAGCTTCTGCAAATTGGAGACATTCAGCTATAGAATATTTTTTTATCGTCATTTATTTTGGCGCCATGGATTGTCTTAAGTGAAAGTATTATACTGAAAAAGAAATTTTTTTAAATATCGTACTGACGTGGTTTTTAGCAAGGAGCACAAATGACCCCTTCAATTTATCAATCCTTTTTATACGCCCATTTTATTGGTTTATTTCTTGTCACGCTAAGTCTTGTCATCTTATTTAGGCTTCAGTTTTATGTAGATGTTTTTAAAACGGCCCAACTTACAGCTTTTAGCATGTTCACCTGGGGTGTTGTACTCATTCTAGTGGGTATGATTTTGGTGAATTTCCATAATGTTTGGCTCTTAAAGCCACGTCTTGTTGTCACACTGTTGGTTTGGTCGATTCTTATTAAAGGCATTTTTCTAGTCGTTTTTCCTGTCAAAACACAGGAACTATTTTATCGCTGGATAAGTAGTTCTTATCTAAAAGCAACCCTCATCACCTATTTAATTTTGGGATTGGTGTTGGTGCTTGATTCCGTCAGACTAGTACTTCAAGTGACTAAAACGCAAAATATCTACGCACATCTTTTCAGTGGTTTTCAGCAAATAGTTGCTTAAAGTAGGGGGACCAAGTGGTCCCTTTTCTTTAAACAAAGGCGTTTTGACGTCCTCCCCGCCCTGAAGAGACGAGGATTCCCCTTATCATGTTAAACATGACGGAAGTGGTTCTTGCTGCTGACAACTTTTGTTGTTCACTTCACAAGCTAACCCCGTGTGTCCCACGGTTTTTTAATTCAAAAATCCCAAGCCCCGAT
>RGPR01000116.1 GCA_010030245.1 Gammaproteobacteria bacterium | reverse complement strand
ATGAATAAAAGCTTCATCAAGAAGGTTAAGTGAATTATGAGGCATCAAATTGGACAATCGCAAGTATTTTTAGTGTTTTTTGCGACATTTATGTATTTTTGTTGCAAATTTACAACAAAATTAATTTAACTTATTGATTTATATATAATTTTTCATATTCACGAAATGCATAACGATCTGTCATGCCGGCAATATAATCCGCAACAATACGGGGTTTTTCTTCTCGACCCATAGACTGGTAATCGGGCGGAATTAAGGTTAAATCAGCCATGTAGGCATTAAACAAGCCCTCTACCGTTTTTATGGCCTTGTCTGTCATCTCAGTAACCTTAGGATGAAGATATAAGTATTTTCTTAAAAATTGCTTTAACTCGAGCTGCTTTTCTGCCATTTCAGCACTAAAATCAATCATGGGGCTATTAAGTCTGACCTCATCCACATTTTTTGGTTTTGATACCTTTATATAGGTAAGACTCGTTCGACATAAATCATCGACTAAACTATGGATCATGCGACGTATAATTTCGTGGACGAGACGCTTTTGAGATAAATCGAGATAAAGTGCTCTAACTTTTAAGGCATGTTCTTTAAAAAGAGACACTTCCATCAATTGATCGACACTTAAGAGTCCTGAGCGAATCCCATCGTCAATATCATGATTGTTGTAAGCAATCTCATCGGCAAAATTGGCAATCTGGCCTTCTAATGTTGTTTCCGTTCTATTTAAAAATCGTTCTCCCACATCACCTAATTTCTCCGCATTCTTAATCGAGCAGTGTTTTAAGATCCCCTCTCTTGTCTCAAAGGTGAGATTAAGCCCATCAAACGCCGCATATCGTTGCTCCAAAAGATCGACCACACGAAGCGACTGAAGATTATGTTCAAATCCACCATATTCCCTCATACAAGTGTTTAGGGCATCCTGCCCCGCGTGACCAAAAGGTGTGTGACCTAGGTCATGAGCTAAGGCGATGGCTTCTGCTAAATCTTCATGAAGATTTAAAGTGCGAGCAATACTTCTAGCAATTTGAGCAACCTCTAAACTATGGGTTAAACGTGTTCTAAATAAATCACCTTCGTGATTCACGAAAACTTGTGTCTTATATTCAAGACGCCTAAAAGCAGTCGAGTGGATGACGCGATCTCGGTCACGTTGAAAATCATTTCTTAGGGTTGAGGTTTCTTCTTTGAAGCGTCGCCCGCGAGATGCTTCTGGAGTTGCGGCGTAGGGTGCCAACTTCATCATGCTGAAAATTTTATAGTTTGAAGTGTGGTCTTTAAATGGTTTGCATCGTAATCGCTCGTAATCACAGAGTCGCCAATTCCTTTTTGTAGTACCAATCTAATTTGGCCATCGACCACTTTTTTATCCATGCTCATGAGTTTCATATACTGATCTTCACTTATTTTTGGAGGGTCTGTGGGGAGCTTAGCTTCTTTTAAAAGTTTAACAATGCGATTAAATTCAGCACCTTTTAGCCAGCCCATGAGTTTTGATAAATGCGCTGCCATCACTATGCCTGTGGCGACTGCTTCGCCATGGAGCCAAACGCCATAACCCATTGCATTTTCAATCGCATGTCCAAAAGTATGTCCAAGATTTAATGTCGCTCTAACACCTGATTCGTGTTCGTCCAACTCCACCACATCTGCTTTGTTTTGACAGGAACGTTGAATTGCTTCAATTAAAAGTGATGGATTTAATTCCATAAGACCTTCAATATTTTTTTCAAGCCAATTAAAAAATGCTTCATCCCGAATAAGTCCATACTTAATCACTTCTGCCATGCCTGCAGAAAATTCTCTCTGCGGCAATGTTTTTAAAGTATCGATATCCGCGATCACACACTGCGGCTGATAAAAAGCGCCAATCATATTTTTACCCAAACTATGATTGATCCCTGTTTTACCACCCACAGATGAATCAACTTGCGATAAAAGTGTGGTGGGTATTTGTATAAAAGGCACCCCTCTTAAATAAGTCGCAGCGGCATAACCTGTCATATCACCGATGACACCACCGCCCAGCGCAATCAGCGTCACGTTGCGTTCACATTGTTCTTTTAACAAAGCATCGTAAATAAGATTCAAGGTTTCTTGATTTTTATAAACTTCACCATCGGGCAAAATAATAGGAAATGCTTTGATACTATTTTGTTTGAGGAGATTTAATAAGGAATCAAGATATAAAGGAGCGACTATGGTATTGGTCACAATCGCGACATGTTTTTGTTTTAAATGAGACTCGATCAAATTAATTTGAGACAGTAATCCCTCTCCAATATAAATGGGATAAGATCTTTTTTCTAATTGAATATGAAGTGTCTGCATCACGCTATCTTAAAATGGATTCAATTTTATTAATAATCGTTTGTGTTTTTTGCTGCCCTGTTTCAACAACAAAGGAAGCCAAACTTAAATACAAAGGATGTCTTTCTTTATAAAGTCTCATTAAAGTATCTTCGATATTACCCTGTTGTAACAGAGGTCGATCTTTATCAGAGGCCATGCGCTTAGCTAAATGCTGAGGTTTAGCGTTGAGATAAATCACTTTACCTCTTTCTTTAAGAAGATGTCTATTTTCCTCACTCAAGATTGCACCGCCGCCCGTAGCTAAGATAATATTTTTTTTGCTTGTGAGTTCATCAATCATCTGTGTTTCTCTTTTTCGAAAACCTTCTTCACCTTCGAGTTCAAAAATCACAGAGACTTTGACGCCTAATTTTTTTTCAATTTCGTGATCGGTGTCATAAAAAGTTTTTTTGAGTTTTTTGGCCAATAATTTACCTATGGTCGTTTTACCGGCACCCATCAACCCCACAAAAAAAATATTGTCATTAATCGTTGCCATGACGAACAAGCTTTATGTCTAAGAATACCCATTATTTTAAGGGATTAATGAAGTAATAGCTCGAATTGCCTACAAATAATCGTTAACACCTTTTATAATATCGACTCATACAAAAGATCAAAGCACCTATAAATTTACTTATGGCAAAACCCACTTTATTTAAACGTCTCATGTTGTGGTTTTTCATAAGCTTGGTAGCTATGACGGCATTGGTAACGCTTACCATAGCGCTTGTCATCCCCTCACTTCCATCCCTCGAAAGTCTGACAGAATATCGCCCCAAATTACCTTTAAGAGTGTATAGCTCGGATGGATTCCTGATGGCCGAATTTGGTGAAGAGCGTCGTGCCTTTATCAAAATTCAAAATGTACCTAAAAAAATGAAGAATGCGATTCTCGCGATTGAAGATCGTCGCTTTTATCAACATAAAGGTGTCGATGCCGTCGGTGTGGGCCGAGCGATTGTAAAAAATTTAGCAGGTGCCGCTCACGAAGGTGCGAGTACAATTACCATGCAAGTCGCGCGTAATTTTTTTCTATCCTCAGATAAAACTTTAAGACGAAAAATCAGTGAAGTTTTTCTGTCTTATAAAATTGAAAAGAATTTAAATAAAGATCAAATTCTAGAGCTTTATATAAATCAAATTTATTTAGGTCAACGCGCTTATGGTTTTGGTGCCGCCTCTCTTGTCTATTACGGCAAGCCTCTAGAAAAATTAACGCTGGCTGAATGTGCGCTTCTAGCAGGCTTGCCGAAAGCACCTACTAATTACAATCCATTCACCAATCCAAAACGTGCTATCCAACGTCAGCATGAAGTTTTAAAAAATATGTTGCGTTATGAATTTATTGATCAAAAAGCTTTTGATGAGGCGATTAATCAACCCCTGCATTTTAAGGAATCCAGACAATCAAGAGATTTGGTCGCTGACCATGCGTCTGAAATGGTACGTCAGGTGCTCTATGACCAGTACAAAGAAGATATCTATACGAGCGGTATTAAGGTTTACACTACGATTAAGAAAGCTAATCAAGAGGCTGCTAACGAAGCGGTCTTGAGAGGTATCTTAGATTATGATCGCCGTCACGAATATCGAGGGCCCGAAAAAACTATCGATTTAGAAGGTAAAAAATTTGAGGATCAAAAAACTAAGATTATCGACACTCTCGATGGGCTTGAAGAATACAACGGTTTTATTCCAGCCATCGTGATTAAAGCTGAGGCGAAATACGTTCAAGCTTTCACCAAAAAAGGCGACATAGTGGACATTAAAAATGATGGGCTCGTGCTCATTCAAAAAACTTTAATTGAAAAAGATCCTAAAAATAGAAAAGTCAAACCAGGTTCTGTGATTCGTGTCATTCAAAAAAATAAACAATGGGAAGTGGTGCAACTTCCAAAAGTGGAAGCATCACTTGTCTCCATGGATCCACAAACAGGTGCGATTACAGCACTCGTCGGAGGTTTTGATTTTAATCGAAACAAATATAACCATGTCACTCAAGCAAAACGCCAACCAGGCTCTACTTTCAAGCCTTTTATTTATTCAGCTGCATTAGAAAAAGGTATTACACCTGCAACGATAGTAAATGATGCGCCACTTCATTTCTCTGCAGCTGAAACCGGCAGCGGCACCGATTGGGATCCTCAAAATTACGATGGTGATTTTGATGGTCATATTAGACTGAGAAATGGTCTAGCCAAATCTAAAAACTTGGTCGCGATTCGTGTGCTAAAAGCAATCAGTCCCGCATATGCGCAAGACTACGCTACACGTTTTGGTTTTGATCCAGCGAATCATCCAGCTTACTTATCAATGGCTTTAGGCGTCGGTTCCGCCACACTCATGGAAATGGTCACAGCTTACAGTGTCTTTGCAAATGGCGGCTATCTTAAAAAACCATATCTGATTGAAAAAATGGTAGATAGCCAAGGCAAGGTCATTGATCAAACTAATGCGATGTTTCAGAATGAAGAGACACCTCGCGTTATCGACCCTAGAAATGCATTTATCATGACAACCCTTTTGCAAGATGTGGTAAATAAAGGGACGGCTGTCAAAGCTAAAGTCTTGGGCCGATCAGACATTGCAGGCAAAACAGGCACCACAAATAATCAAGTGGATGCTTGGTTCGCAGGCTATACGCCTTCTCAAGTCGCTATTGCATGGATTGGATTTGACCAACCAAAAACATTAGGCAAAGATGAAACGGGCTCTCAAGCAGCCTTGCCTATTTGGATTAAATATAT
>RGPR01000115.1 GCA_010030245.1 Gammaproteobacteria bacterium | reverse complement strand
TTACCCAAGATTCAGATCATTGAAGATATCAACATATTCCAACAACTCATGGCGAGCATCAAACCTAAAGATACCCTTTATATTGATACCGAGACTGATAGCTTAGATACGCTGGTTGCCCAACTCGTCGGGATTTCCATGGCTATCAATGATGGCGATATTGTTTATCTACCGCTTGCTCACCACAATGGGGTCAATCTAAAAGCTGCCGAGGTACTTTCTGCATTAAAACCGATACTGTTACGTGACGATATCAAATTGATTGGACAAAACTTAAAATACGATATCAATGTTTTTAAAAATGTCGCTATTGATATTCCTAAAATCAATGCCGATACCATGCTTGAATCCTATATTTACAATAGCAGCCTTAGCCGTCACGACTTAGGCAGCCTTGCCAAGCATTATTTACACAGAGACTCCCAATCCTATGAGGATTTAACCGGTAAAGGGGCTAAACAAATTCCCTTTGCTGCTGTGGATATTGAAAAAGCCGCCCTATACTCAGGTGAAGATATTTTCCTATGCAGAGCATTGCATCATTTTTTTCAAGCACATCTGCAAGAAAATGAAAAAAAACTACTAGAAAATATTGAGCTGCCACTGGTATCCATCCTCGCAAAAATGGAACGCAAAGGGGTGATGATTGATACTGAGCTTCTATCCCATCAAAGCATCCGTTTAAAACACCGTCTTCAAGAATTGGCAGAACAGGCCTTTAAACTTGCAGGAGAAGTATTTAACCTGCAATCACCTAAACAACTGGCAACTATTTTCTACACAAAAATGCATTTTCCTATTCTTGCCAAAACCCCTAGTGGCCAGCCATCAACCGCTGAAGAGGTTTTACAAAATCTTGCCCATGATTATGAGCTACCCGCCCTTATCTTAGAGCATCGTCGTTTAAGTAAATTGGTATCAACATACCTCGATGCCCTGCCAAAAAAAGTCCATCCATTGAGTGGAAGGGTTCATACCTCTTATAATCAAGCGATCACTGCGACAGGCAGATTATCTTCAAGTGATCCCAATCTACAAAACATTCCCATCAGAACGCAAGAAGGCCGAAACATTAGACAGGCTTTTATCGCCAGACCGCAGCATTTACTATTGACTGCTGACTATTCTCAAGTTGAATTGCGGATCATGGCCCATCTTTCACAAGACTCACGCCTAATCTCTGCTTTTCATGACAATCTTGATATCCATCAAGCAACCGCTGCTGAAATTTTTGATCTTGACTCTGCCATGGTTAACTCCGAAATGCGTCGTCAAGCAAAAGCCATTAATTTTGGTTTGATTTATGGCATGTCGGCTTTTGGTCTTGCCAAGCAGCTTGGTATCGGCAGAACTGAAGCACAAATCTATATCGAACGCTATTTTGCTCGTTACCCAGGTGTTTTAAACTATATGGAAGAAACCAAACGCTACGCCAAGCAGCATGGTTTTGTGGAAACCTTAATGGGGCGCCGTTTATACTTAAATGATATTCAAAGTAAAAACATACCACGTCAAAAAGCAGCCGAGCGCACCGCTATTAATGCACCAATGCAAGGAACAGCAGCGGATTTGATCAAAAAAGCGATGATCGATATTGATCAATACCTCAGCCTGCATCCCGCTTTAAGGTGTAGCATGCTCATGCAAGTACATGATGAATTGGTGTTTGAGGTGCATCAAGATGATATGAGCCAAGTCACCCCTATCATCAAGCAACTCATGGAAAACACCCTCTCACTCAATGTGCCACTCATTGTCAATTTAGGACAGGGACATAATTGGGATGAAGCGCATTAAACACACCAGTGTTTAATGCCTGCTTGTGTTGCCATAAATACTTCATCGGCCTTGCGTTTTGCAAATAGGCCATTTTCAACCACGCCGACAATTTGATTAATACGAGCCTCTATGCTTTCAGGCTGCAATAAATCCAATTGATAGACATCTAAGATAATGTTACCGTTATCAGTCATAAACCCATCCCGGTAGGCTGGACTTCCTGCTAATTTCAATAATTCTCTGGCCACAGCACTTCTTGCCATCGGAATAACTTCCACTGCAATGGGAAAATCACCCCAATACTGTTTAAATTTGCTTTCATCTACGAGACAAATGAATTTTTTTGCATAACTGGCAATGATTTTTTCACGCGTCATTGCACCGCCGCCACCTTTTTTCATCTCCCCTCGAGGATTAATTTCATCTGCACCATCGAAATAGAGGGAAATCTCAGTTGCTGCATTCATGTCAATGACAGGAATACCCTTGGCTTTTAAACGATTCGCCGTATCAACGGAACTTGCGATACATGCATCGACTTTATGCTTTATTTTTGATAATTCCTCAATAAAAAAAGCCACTGTTGTCCCACTACCCACGCCTATAAGCATCCCATCGTCCACCAGCTCAAGGGAGGCAATTGCCGCTTGTCGTTTTAAATCATCAGAATTTAGCATCAATATCCTTTAAGACATCTCAAAAACAACCATTATTATAATCAGCAACTGATCAGAATGACAAGCAAGAAGCTTGTTAACAATTTAGGGATTGAACTATTGTGAACTGGCGAAGATATATTCTATACTGAAAACAAACATACAGAGTACTGTCATGATTTACGATAATATTTTAGGAACCATTGGTCAAACGCCTATTGTCAAAATCAATCAACTTGCCAAAGACCTTGACTGTGAGGTTTATGCAAAATGTGAGTATTTCAACCCGGGTGGTTCAATTAAGGATAGAATTGGCTTCGTCATGCTGGAGGCTGCAGAACGAGAAGGACGTATCAAACCAGGTGACACCCTGATTGAACCCACATCGGGCAATACCGGTATTGGTATTGCCCTTGCTGCAGCCATTAAAGGCTATCAAGTGATCATTACCATGCCGGCAAAAATGAGTATGGAAAAACAAGTCGTGCTTGAACGATTAGGCGCTAAAATATATCGCACTCGCACGGAAGCAGCATGGAATGAACCTGATAGCCACATTTCGCTTGCCAAACAATTGCAAGCAAGTATTCCAAATTCACATATTCTTGATCAATATACCAATCCCAATAACCCCAAAGCACATTATGATTGTACAGCTACTGAAATTTTAAACGATTTCAACGGCCATCTTGATATGTTGGTTGCAGGTGCGGGCACTGGTGGGAGCATCACAGGTATTGCTAAAAAATTAAAAGAACAATGTCCTCATGTTCAAATTATTGGTGTAGATCCCATCGGCTCAATTATAGGTGGCGGCGATTATATAGCGCCCTATTTAGTTGAGGGCATTGGTTATGACTTTATTCCAGAGGTTTTAGATAATCAATTGGTAGATAGTTACATTAAGGTAAACGACAAAGACGCCTTTAAAACCGCACGGGATTTAATTCGTTATGAAGGACTGCTTGTCGGGGGTTCCTGTGGCGCTGCCATGTGGGGGGCTTTACAGGCAGCTAAAACATTAAAGCGTGGACAAAAATGCTTAGTCATTCTCCCAGATTCCATTCGTAATTATTTGTCGAAATATGCCAATGATGAATGGATGCTTTCGCATGGCTTACTTTAAACAATTATTTAATCGTTATGCAAGCTATCAATGGCAAAAGCAATATCACATTCAACAACATCTTCAGACCATTGACCGCTTATATGCAAACGTCAATGGCTTTTTAATCTCAAAATCAGCGCGCATCGAGGATGATTTAGCACTCACTTATGGAGAAATTGACTTATTAAGTTTTCTGGCACTGTTGTCACTCACCTCACCTCAACCCGATTGGCACTTTTATGAACTTGGTTGTGGTCTTGGTAAAACAGTCATGGCGGCAAGCTTATGCTACAAGTTTAAAAAAAGTATTGGGGTAGAATGCTTAAAGCCCTTAGTTGAAATTGCCAAACAACGAAACACTCATCCTAATGTTGAATTCATCTTCGCTGATCTCCAACACATTTCTTACCATGATGCCAACTTAATCTTCATCAATATCGCCAGTTTTGTGCCCGAAATTTGGCAGGCCTTAAATACAAAATTACCTCAGTATCGAGAAGTTTACATCATGACCTGCGCAAAACCCTTGGCACAAAGTGTCATCCTTCATCAAACCTGGGTTCAATGCAGTTGGGGGGTTGTTCCGGCCTATATTCAATATTTTCCGAAAAAAGATTAAAACCAAATCAAATAAAGGGGATTGCCATATTTTTTTGCCCAGTCTATACTGAACTCAAGGGTCCTAAATTGCTCGAAGGAAAAATGATCAAATCAGAATTAGATGAATTATTATCAAAAAATCTCATGCACCTAGCGGAAAAAAAAATACAACAGGCGACTAAATTAATTATTGGCTATTTAAGCGAATCTTTATCATCCGGCAATCGGATTGAAGTTCGCGGCTTTGGTAGCTTTTGTTTGAACCATCGTCCATCACGACAAGCATTCAATCCTAAAACAGGAAAACGCGCTGATATTGAGGAAAGATATATCCCCCATTTTAAACCCGGCAAGGAATTAAAAGAGGGAATAGATGCTAGCAAAAAAGAGTTTATGATTCAAGCTAAGTACGAGGAAGTGTAACACCTGTTTGCCCTTGGTACTTACCTTGGCGATCTTTGTAGGATACTTCACAGACCTCATTTGCTGCTAAGAAAATCATTTGTGCAACACCTTCATAAGCATAAATTTTTGCAGGCAAATTGGTGGTATTCGAAAATTCCAAGGTCACATGCCCCTCCCACTCTGGCTCGAGAGGTGTCACATTCACAATAATACCACAACGTGCATAAGTTGACTTACCCAAGCAAATGGTCAAAACATGACGTGGGATTCGAAAATACTCTACTGTTCTCGCTAAAGCAAAGGAATTAGGTGGAATAATACACACATCTGATTCAATACTAACAAAGTTTTTATCATCAAATGCTTTCGGATCGACAATACTTGAATGAATATTGGTAAAGATCTTAAATTCGCTGGCACAACGTACATCATAGCCATAACTTGAGACACCATAAGATATGATCTTTTGATCTTGATGTTTACGGACTTGAGCGGCCTCAAAGGGCTCAATCATGCCATGTTGTTGTGACATTTCGGTGATCCAGCGATCTGATTTCAATGACATATTTTCTGACTCCCAAT
>RGPR01000114.1 GCA_010030245.1 Gammaproteobacteria bacterium | reverse complement strand
GCAGGATGGTTTAGCAAAGCTGATTGAAAGCTTTTTAAACTAAATATTAGAGGCTCATGTGAGCGATTCTTTGAGTGTAGAGCGCCAGAGTTACCGAAATAGTTACCGGGACCGCCAACTCTTTACACGAGTTGGGCCTGTTACATTGCAAGTACCTCAGACACGAGATAGGTCTTTTTCAACCGAAATATTTAAACGCTATCAGCGTAGCGAACAAGCATTCGTGTTGGCATTGATGGAAATGGTGGTCAATGGCGTATCAATGCGAAAAGTCACAAATATTACAGCAGAGTTTTGCGGTGTTAGTTTTTCTAAATCAACTGTTAGTCAATTGTATGCGGGCCTTGACCCAAAAGTACGCATGTTTAATGAACGTCGTCTTGATAAGGCTAGTTGATGCACCTTTATTAAAAGTTGTGAAGGCGATCGAGTGATTTCAAGGGCTTCAGGCATAAGAAGAGTGGGTAACAGGACGGTATTGGGATATGGATAAATGGGAATTTACAGCAAAATTTGGACTTTACCCCTACCCCATAAATTTTGATTTATATCAAGTTAAAAAAAATTGAATACATTGACGATAGTAATTTCTTTTGATAAAATTTTGAGCAAATTATAGGTTAATGTGATCACTCTTGACTAGATAGGAGACAAATATGCCCATAGAGAGTAGCCTTTTTGAAGCTAAAAAACATTTATCATACATCAATCAACAAAGAGCCGATGGCGCTACCTCTCTCTTTATTGCTGCAGAGTTCAATAATCAAAAACAAGTCAAGGAATTACTACTATCAGGTGCAAACCCCAATCTAAGCAAAGATGATGGCACCACACCTCTCTTTATTGCAGCACAAAAAGGCCATCATCAAGTTGTTGAAATGCTCTTAAGCGCTGATGCAGATGCTAATCAAAGCAGAACTGTTGATGGCTTTAACCCTTTGCTGATCGCCTCAGAAAAAGGGCAGCTTCAAGTACTTGACGTATTACTTACACATAAAGTAGACCCCGATCAATGCATGTCCAATGGTGACACCCCTCTTATTATTGCTGCAAAAGCAGGCAAAGATGAAGTCGTTGAAGTTTTATTAGCTAGAGGTGCAGACGCGAACCTAGCCAATTTCAAGGGCATAACTCCTCTTTATTTAGCCTCAAAAAAAGGGCAACAGAAAATCGTTGGTGCACTACTTAGTAAAGGTGCTTACGCCAATCAAAGTATTCCTAATGGCGCCACCGCACTTTTTATTGCTGCACAAGAAGGTCATCATCAAGTTGTTGAAATGCTTCTGAGTGCTGGTAACCCCATGCCCGATGATAAAAGCACCGCACTCTTTATTGCTGCACAAGAAGGTCATCATCAAGTTGTAGAAATACTTCTGAGTGCTGGTGCAAGCTTTGATAACCCCATGCCCGATGATGGAAGCACCGCACTCTTTATTGCTGCACAAGAAGGTCATCATCAAGTTCCTAATTGCCGCCAAAAGGGGACATCTTAGTATTGTTAGAGCACTCCTAGGCGCAATAACATGCACCGAACAACCTATCATCGATAGCACATCCTCTCTCTTTATTGCATCACATATCGGCGATCTGGATGCATTACAATCACTTCTAAGCAAGGATGTAGCTCCCGATCAACCTATGCTCGATGGTAACACTGCTCTCTTTATTGCTGCGGAAAAAGGTCATCATCTAATCGTTGATGCACTCATACGCGCTGGTGCAAATGCCAGTCAAAGTAGAACAGTTGATGGCTTTAGCCCTTTGCTGATCGCCGCGCAAAAAGGTCAGCTGCAAGTCGTTGATGTATTACTTAAACATAAAGTAGACCCCAATCAACGCATGCCCAACGGCAATACTCCTCTTTATATAGCAGCAAATAAAGGCTATTTAAGAGTCGTTGAAGCATTACTAGCCGCAGGTGCAGATACCAATCACACAAGAATCATAGATGGCTCAACCCCTATCTTAATTGCCGCAAAAAAAAGACATCTAAGCGTCCTTGAAGCATTACTGCTTGCCAAGCCAAATTTACCACATGGCAGCACAGCTCTCTTTATTGCTTCGTATATCGGCAATCTGGAAGCTGTTAAAGCATTACTACTAGCAACACTACACCTCAATAAACCTATACACAATGGTTGTACCCCGCTGCTAATAGCTGCTGAAGAAGGTCATCTAAAAATTGTTGAAACATTACTAGCCGCAGGTGCAGATACAAAAATAGCAAGATGCGATGGTTGTACCCCGCTGCTAATAGCTACCCAAGAAGGTCATCTAAAAATTGTTGAAACATTACTAGCCGCAGGTGCGGACGCTAAACAAGCTAATAGCAACGGCACAACACCTCTTCTTATAGCAATAAAACAAAGTCATCTGGATATCATTCGTGAATTGCTAGTTGCAGGTGCAGATGCCAATCAAGTGAAAGGCGTTGATGGTAACACGCCTCTCTTAATGGCAGTAAACCAAGGTTGTCAGAAAATTGTAGACCTACTCCTAGCTGCAGGTGCGCAAGCAAACCTAGCAAATTCCAAAGGCATCACCCCTCTCTATTTAGCTTCAAAGAAAGGTCATCATCAAATCGTTGAGGCATTACTTAGCGCAGGTGCAGATACAACAATAGCTAGATGCGATGGTTTTACCCCTCTCTTAGTAGCTGCCCAAGATGGCCATCTAAAAGTTGTTGATGTGCTGCTGCACGCTAAAGCATTCCCTGATCAAGCTATGCCCGATGCCACCACACCCCTCTTGATTGCTACCAAAAAAGGTCATTTACAAGTTGTTGAAGCATTACTAGCTGCAGGTGCAGATACAACAATAGCTAGATGCGATGGTTTTACCCCTCTCTTAATAGCTGCCCACGATGGCAATCATCAAGTTGTCGATGCCCTCCTGCGCGCTAAAGCATTCCCTGATCAAGCTTTGCCCGATGCTACCACAGCCCTCTTGATTGCTGCCAAAAATGGTCATCTACAAGTTGTTAAAGTATTACTAGCTGCAGGTGCAGATACAACAATAGCTAGATGCGATGGTTTTACCCCTCTCTTAGTAGCTGCCCAAGATGGTCATCACGAAGTCGTTCAAGCATTACTAACCGCAGGTGCGGATGTGAAGCAAGCTAATAGCAACGGCACCACGCCTCTGCTATTAGCTATAGAACAGGGGCATCTGCCAGTCATTCGAGCATTGCTAGCCGCTGGTGCAGAAGTCAATCAAGTGAGAAGTGTTGATGAATCCAATCCACTCCTAATAGCTGTACACCAAGGTAAAAAGGAAATCGTAGCAGAATTACTGATAGCGGGTGCAGAAGTCAATCAAGTGAGAAGCTTTGATGGTGCCACTTCTCTCCTCATGGCTGTACAACAAGGCAATCAGATGATCGTAGAAATATTACTAACCGCAGGTGCAGACCCGAACCTAACCAATTGCATAGGCATGCCCCCTCTCTATCTAGCCTCAAAGAAAGGTCATCTAGATGTTGTTGAAACACTATTGGCTAAAGGTGCAAAAGTAAACCTAGCTGATGACAAAGGAGTCACACCTCTTTGTATAGCTCAACAATACGGTCATCAAAAAGTTGTTGAGGTATTAAAAATTAATGAAGAAGTCAGTCAACTCAATACGGCACAAGGCGCTATGAAACATTTCTAAATAATCTAATAATTTGCATCCTTCGGGATGCAAATTGCTCTTCGTAGCTATATTGCTCCGTAACTTGCGCTCTGACGCAAAAATTTAGTAACTACTCCAACACTTAATTAGATAGAAAATGAATACTGAATTTCAACCTTAAAGTCATCAAGTGTTACCCAGGTTTCTATATCTTCGAGTGTTTTTATCTCCGGATTAATTAATAGCTTCGGCGAAGGAAATGATTTATGTTTCAATTGTATATCTCGCATCTGTTCGAGTTAATCTTCATAAACGCATCTATGAAGATAATGCTGAAATGAAACTGCCTACTGTTTTATCTCCCAGATTGGCAAATGACACCTCAAGTTCAGTTGTTCGAACTTTACTCAGATGTATTATCGCTGCCAAATTTTGTTGAACAATTTCTCCATGTGGCGATGTCGCGCTTAAAGCAAAATTAAGTCCAAATGAATTAGTATTCCAACGTACTAATCCAAAATTTATTCCAAGCCCCCTTTCACCACAAGTTAATGGAAACCATGAACTCACACGACTCAAATCCCAATCATAAAAGTTGAGTTTGCGTTTAAATATTGGCTCATCAAATGTTTGATGAGCATTAAATAAGCGGTCCCTACGACAATATTCTTGAGCCACATGCACTGGCACATCTCGTTGGGCCTTGCCTACTGCTATCCAAGCACGCTGCATTTCAACATCATTATTTGTTTCTGACCATAAGTTGTAATGGTCGATATATAATTCAAGCGCTTGTATTAATGGATTAAAATCAAAATGAGTACTTCGATGTGCAAGCCCATGTTGCTGAAAAAACAAACCGTGTTCCTCAATCATAGCAATGCGTTCCATCAAATGGGCTTTTGTATCTATGGCCATATATTTTTCAAGCATACGCGCCATATAACTATCCTTAGACCAATAAGTGTATTCATAAGCACTACAATTAAAGCTTCGGCCAGAATAATCTGTAAATTGAGCGCGATGAAGGAGAGCTTGCTGGATTTTGTCGATTTGACCATGAAATACTTCATTGAATAAAGATTCAACTTTATCTTGCTGTCCATAAGCAACCATTTGTAGAAGTTTATTCAAAATAGTATGTTGACCCTCAAAAAAAGAATGTATTTTTTTAGCTGTTGTCATCAGATTAGTTGTATCTGATGGGCTTAAATAACCTTCTTTAATGACAGACATGAGCTCAGGAGGCAGACTAGACATATCGAGATTTCTAGACTGCAATTTAACAGGGATTGGCATGAATGAACTTCCAAATATTATAAAATAAACAAGTATAATCTATTTCAATCATCCATCGATATACTATTTTCTCGCCTGCTGCACTAAATCCGATTGATGTTTTTCTGGCTTTTTATCAAATAAAGATCGCTGCCTGATTTCTATTAATTTAGGATGAAAAGCACTTAAGCTTTCAGTTGCAAGCATCAAATCGATGGTTGCTAACTCTGCTATTAAGGCTTTATCTCGATATTTTTCTACAAAAAAACGGGCAA
>RGPR01000113.1 GCA_010030245.1 Gammaproteobacteria bacterium | reverse complement strand
GGCGTATTTCCTTATTGTTGATTATTGTTCTGTCACGAACGATCAACAGGATACGCCACCTATTTTATTTGTCCATACACCAGATCTGACTATAACTCAACATGGGTTTAACAGTATCAAGATAGAGAAACGTAATCAAGACCTTGAAGATCATATTTATGCAGCTTTATACGTACATCAATTAGACCTAAGAACTCAGATTATGAGTGGGATTTCTGATGAGCAAAGAAAAAATATTAATGAACTTGTTTTATTAAGTTTAGAATCTCGTTTCAAAATCACATTTGGAGAGGCTAGAACTAAATTATTGGGGTCATTAGATAATGAATCATTAAAAACAGGGATTTTTGCATTCTGGCGAGCAAAGCTGATAGATGGTGATATCCCTGTTAAAATAAAACAAATAATAGATCAAACAGTTGACAAGAGTCGCGTAGATTTCCAACCCTTGGCTTCATATTCAACTGAACCAATTAAGTATGGTTTTGAAAATCGCCTTAAATACGCCTTACGCCAGTACCAAGATTTACACCCTGACGGCGTGATAACTGCACATAGAGTTAAAGATATAGAAGAATTGAAGAAATTAAACAGTCGAAAGGCGGTTGAAGATTATTTCAAAACAGCTAATTTTCAGACGGGGATTTCTAGTCGACTGAAAAAATTGGTGCTTTCTGCTATAGCCCGTCCAGAATCAGAACGTACACTACAACTTAAAACATGGAAAGGCACAAGCTTGAAAGGTGAAAAAAAGAAAGTAGTATTGGCAATTCATGGTTTAGGGGACAGCGTTGAGACTTTTAATCGCAAAGCAGAAGAATTGGTTGCTCAGGGTTATGAAGTTATCAGCTATGATCAAGCAGGACATGGATTTGATGAACTGCGTGGAAAGACTGGGCTTGACTTGCAACAAATGCAACATGATTTTTATGCCATGCTGGATAAACAATTGGATGACAAAGAAGTCGGCGAACTTGTGATCCTTGGCCACAGCTTGGGTGCGGCAATGATTGCAAATTCTTACAAGAGCATTAATGATGAAGGTAGTCCTAGTTCCAAAACAGTTAAGGTTGAACTCTTCGCCCCCGCTGCTATGGAAAATCCAACCTTGGAACTACTAGGCAATGGTTATAATGTGTTAACCGATCCAAGCGGTATGTCTGAAAGGAATAAGTATGAACGAGAGCAGGGTATAAGTCGCATCGGTGGCGTCAAATTCAGTGTTTTTACCTTAGGTGACTTTATTACTTTTATGGCTAATGCCTTCAAATCCTTGCGACATTTTGCTACGAAATCGGAGGTCAAACTACACATTGTTGCTGATCAAGATGATCCGATAGTCTCGTCAGCAAATGCTAGACAATTACAAGAACAAAAAAGAGAAAATGTCAATGTCACTGTTGATATTGTAAAATCTTACGCAGGCCATCATCCGCACTTTGCAGATTTAAAGGTTGATGATACACAGTCTCAATCTAGTGAACGGTCTAGCTCCCCCTTAAAATAAATCTTCAGTAGAATCTGAATTATTTTGAGGCAATTTATCTTCGTTACTATCATCTGCAGGTATATTTGTATCGATGAAGTACTCTTCAATACTACCAGGGGTGTGTTGATTGACTCTAAGGCCTGTATCTGGGTTAATAGATAGGCTAATGATACGTGGTGACCAATTGCGGATGAAAACCAGCAAACCAAGCATCAACTTGTTCATTGGTTGTACCTGTTTTGCCAGCAAGATCATGTCTACCTAGCACCTTGGCAGCTTTTGCAGTTCCTGTTTCAATCACACTTTGCAGTCCTGAATGAATTAAAAAGGCCAGATCAGCTGGGAGAACTTCTTGCGCACAGTTGGCATTGGGTAATTTCTTTTCAAATTGTTGGCAGACGAAAGTGGGATTTGCCAGTAGCAGTGTTTCACCGTGACGACTCGTGACATGATCGATTAGATAAGGTTCAACATGAAAGCCCCCATTCGCAATGACAGCATAGGCACTAGTCAATTCTAAGGGACTGACACTTAAACTGCCAAGAGCCAATGACAATGCATGGGGAAGTTGCTTCTTTTGGAAACCAAAACGGGTGACAAATTGAATGGCGTAATCGATACCAATATCATCCAAAAGACGAATAGATACTAGATTACGTGAAAGCGCTAAAGCTTCGCGAACACGGGTGGGGCCATTAAATGTATTGTTGTCATTATGCGGTCGCCATACAGGTTGATTCGGGTCTTCTATGACAATTGGGGCATCGTTGACCACAGATGCTAAGGAATAACCTTTATTTAGTGCTGCAGCATAGATAAAGGGTTTGAAACTCGATCCAGGTTGACGTTGTGATTGAGTCACACGGTTAAATTTTGATTTCTGAAAATTAAAGCCACCAACTAATGCTTCAATTGCGCCATTTTGAGGGTCAAGAGAAATAAGGGCCGCTTCAACATCTGGGATTTGGGAAAGTTGCCAATTTTTTTGTGCTTGAAAACGTACATAAATGACATCACCTGGTTTTAAAATAGACTTTGCACTCTGCGGTGATTTTCCAGTCCAACCTTTTCTTAAAGCAGGTTTTGCCCATGATAACCCAGTCCATGGGATTTGGATGATGCGATGGTCTTTTAATAAGACATCTACAGATTGCGTATGAACAACTGTTACAATTCCAGGCATCAGATCATTAATATTATCTAGCACTTTAATTTGAGACAATAACTGGGCATTGTTTTGCCCACTTAGGCTTAGCTGTTTTACCGGACCACGATAGCCGTGACGGCGTTCATAATCTAATAAATGTTGTTCAACAAGCGCATTGGCGGCAAGTTGGAGATCACTGTGAATCGTCGTGTAAACCCGGATGCCTTGGGTATATGCAGTTTCGCCAAAATGTGCGTAAAGCGATTGACGAATCATCTCCGCAACATATGGGGCAGGTACTTCAATTTTAGGGCCATGATAGCTGGCAAGAATGGGCTCTTCAATGGCGCTTTGATATTCGACTTGGTTGATGAAGCCTTCCTCATAAAGACGAGAAAGTACATGATTACGTCGTTTAAGCGCAGCCTTAGGGTTAGCAATTGGATTATGTGCTGAAGGGGCTTGGGGAAGACCTGCAATCATTGCTAATTCTGCAATAGTTAATTCATTGATACTTTTGCCATAATAAATTTGCGCAGCAGCACCGACGCCATAAGCGCGATTACCTAAATAGATTTTATTTAAATAAAGTTCTAATATTTTTTCTTTTGGAAGCTCTCGATCGATTTTCATGGCCAAAAGAATTTCATTGAATTTACGTAAAAAGGTTTTTTTTCGGTCCAGAAAGAAGTTTCTGGCAACTTGCATGGTGATGGTGCTCCCACCTTGCGATTTGGTGCCTGTTTGGATCATCTTTAAGGCCGCGCGGCCTAAACCAAAAATATCAACCCCAGAGTGTTCAAAAAAACGTTGATCTTCAGTGACCAAGAGGGCATGAATCAGCGTCGATGGGATTTGTTCATAAGTTAAAGGTATACGACGTTTTTCACCGTATTCTTGAATGAGTTTACCGTCTTTAGTATAGATTTGAAGAGGAACTTGTAATTCAACATTTTTTAATGAGTCGACATCTGGTAATTGGTTTGAAAGATAGAGAAAGCCAACAGCCATCAAGCATGATGTCACGAAACCTAAGCTTATCAGCGACCAGAGGGCATGCCGCCAAAAGTATCCAGAACGTTTTCGCATAAAATGAATGGTAAATGATCAAACCCCTATCATAAACTAAAATCAGCGATCTGTTTAGTTTTTTTACCTGATATTTATTGAAATACCTTACTCTATACGGATTGGTGGCATTTTAGGTGCTTGATTGAGCGGTCTTTTGGCAAGTTCAACACAAGAATTACCAGCTATTTGCATCCATTCGTCGGTGATGAATGAGTTATCTGTTATCGCAATTGGCGTTCCTTGATCGGCTTGTTCGCGAATCGTATGATGTAATGGTAATTCACCTAAAAGTGGCAATTGATATTTCTTGGCCAATTCGATGGCTCCAGCTTGTCCAAATATATAGGACTTGTCTTCGCAATGTTGACAAGTATACCAAGCCATGTTGGCCACAATACCGAGAATAGGAATATTGGTTTTGACAAACATTTGTATGGCTTTTTCGGCATCAAGCGTTGCAATGGTTTGCGGTGTTGTCACAATGATAACACCACTTAAAGGTATTTTTTGTACTAAACTCAAGGGAATATCGCCTGTACCTGGTGGTAAATCAATGATTAAGTAATCAAGTTCAGGCCAAGCGCTTTGATTAAGCATCTCAAACAGTGCTTTAGCGAGCATTGGACCTCGCCAAATCAAAGGTGTGTCTTGATGTAAAAAACCCATGGACATACAATGCACGCCATGCGCTGCAATCGGGATATATTGATTATTCTCAGTCACTTCTGGTTTTTGCAGAACACCCATCATATTGGGGATGCTTGGGCCGTAAATGTCAGCATCTAATAATCCAACTTTAGTATTGAGAAGGCTGAGTGCACAGGCTAAATTGCTTGAAACAGTTGATTTTCCAACGCCACCTTTGCCTGATGCCACCGCGATGACATTTTTAACATTTTTAATGCCATATCCAGGTAGCTGGGTTAGATAAGGTAAAATCTTTTGATTTAAGGTAAATTCAATAGTTGAAAATTGAGTTTTTAATTTATTGGCAATGAGCTGGAGTGGAAAAGCACAGTTGATGGCAACTTCATTTTCCGCTAATGCCTCGATGGCATAGGTATTGTTGGGGATATGGAGTACCTTGTCTAAAAAAACAATAATTTCATCTAGCATCATTAAGCTTCTGGGTAGTCATTTTGGCAAACCTTAAAACATTATTGAATGAAGATCAATATGGGCTTGATTTTGGTTAAAACCGACACATGCTTATTTTAATCAAAAAATCAGTGTTTTAAGAGGTTTTCTACAGACTTATCCACAGAAAATGTGGGTAAATAATATTAAGCCTTCGCGCATTAAATAAAAAAAAATCATATAATCAATAATTTATGTTGACACTGGTTTGATTAGTTCGAATTGTGTCACAGATAAACAAAAAGTTATCCACAATTGTGTTAAATTCGGTTTTTTTAAATTTCAAGACATTTTTTTTATTTTTTTTAGCAAAAAATACTTGACCTTGGCTATACAGGTTTCTCTACAGACTTATCCACAGAAA
>RGPR01000112.1 GCA_010030245.1 Gammaproteobacteria bacterium | reverse complement strand
CCTTTTTTATAAAAAAGGGGGAATTTCAATGCTTACGTTTAGCGAATTTTGGGCTTGACCTCTACCAGCTCTATCAGTTGTTGAACGCCCGTTTCATTTCCTTTTTCATGTAAACTGACTCTTTACATAGATAATTGAGTTAAGCATCGTCCATTCTTTGAACGCTCCTCAAGTTGCGCCACCTCACTTTGGCATATGGCCTTGGTCGAAGCGGTTTACAGACATAATCGTTAATTTAGGGTAAGCCGTGTTTATGTGTAGATATCTCAATTCGAGTTTTCCAATAAGGATGTAACTTCTCCATGTGCTCTAAAATGGCAATCGCTTTGTCTTGTGGAAAGAATGTTGGTGATGAACCAATGTGCAATAACGATTGTTGCGCTGCCTCAATACCCTGGTTAGTAATGATGGCGCGAACAAAATCCTTAATGGATTGATCTTCACTCAATCCTTCCATGGCTTTCATGAAGGCTTCAATAGAAAATGCACATTCAAGTACTTCATTAGATTCTGTACTTATTTCTTCCCTGCGCGTTTTTAAAAGCAAAGCGATCTCTTCAGTCAAGAGTGACAGCAGAAGTTCAAACGATTCGGGGTGTTTTGTCGCATAATGCAATACACTCCTGCCTTCATAACTTGTTTTGCTCACTGCAGCCAGGCGCTCCTTTTCGGGGTAAAGTGACAAAATAATTTTAAATAATTCGGCATTTCGTACCACACGATACAAGGCATTAGTGAGGCTTCCTCCTATCCGTTTAACCGCAGCAAGCGCCTCGTCTTGAGAGTAGATTGATAGCAGAAATTTAAGCGACTCAGGTTGGAATAGCGCATAATCGAATACCTCAAACAACACAGCCAAGCGTGCTTCTTCAGGCAAATGGGATAGAATAACCTGAAGCGATGCAGGATGCATTGCAGCGGAACGCAATACACTCCTGCCGTCGTAACTTTTTTTGATCACTGCAGCCAGGCGCTCCTTTTCAGGGTAAAGTGCCAAAATCATTTCAAGTGATTCAGGTTTTGCTGCCACACTATACAAGGCTGAAGTGTAGCCCCCGTCCATCTCTCTCACCGTAGCCAGGGCCACGTCCTGAGAGTAGATTGACAGAAGAAGTTTAAGCGACTCAGGTTGGAATAGCGCACAATAGAATACGTCTACGTCAGACTGCACAGCCAAGCGTGCTTCATTAGGCAAATGGGACAGAATAACCTTAAGCGATTTGGGATTACTTGTAGCCAACTGCAATACCGTCTTCAAATTGCTATTTTTTTTGTTCACTGCAGCTAGGCGTTGCTCTTTAGGGTACAGTAACAGAACAAATTCAAGTGATTCAGGATTTTCTGCAACAAGATGCAATACCGTATGACCATCTAGGTCTTCCTTCACCGAGAACAGACGGTCTTCTTGAGACATACAAAACAGTGCATTGATGATTTTCTCTGATGTATTCGCTTGCCACATTAAATGGCCTCTAGACGCAATACCGCCCCTATGCATCGATTCTAAGGTCGTGAAATCAATAGGCACCAGATCATCAAGACTCGGTGCGCTTGTAAAATGCAAAAGTCGATGTAAAGCTTCCCTTGTAAACACGTGAGGAAAGTTAGGGTGCTTCTTGATTAATGCACTCAAGCGCGTAGTGAAGTCTTTACTATCACTAAGTTGTTCACTGAGGTAGGACATACACTCATAAAACTCTCCTGGCTCACGAACACCTTCGTAACCAGCACATAAATCACTTAAAGCCTGCTCTTCTTCTTCTGTCAGTTGATTATTCCTTGCGATTAAATACTGTTCTCTCGCGTCACCATAAAACTCTCCCTGAGCTATCGCTTCAGGAATTCTTACAACGTCAAAGAGCCCTCTTGGGGTATTGCCACCGGCCCCGAGCGTCACGCGTTTAATCGATGTATCAACAGCTAGAACCTGCTTTCCAAAAAGATGCAATATCTTTCTAAGGTCTGCTAACCCCTCTATCTTTTGTCGTTCTTTTTGGCCTTCAGGCATGACTGCAGGCATAGCTCTACCCGCTAAGCACTCTACTGAGTCTAAGCAAAGATTACCATTTTTGCTTTTCCAAACATAGGATTGACCAATGATTTGATAATCGTCATCATTGATTGAGCCATCGGATTTCTTGTAGTTTGCACGGTCTTTTTTTAGGCTTTTTAAAAGCACATAAAGTGCATTTTTATCTAAGCTCATCGCATCCTCGACGCATTGCGATGAATGGTCACCTATTGATTGGCAACAATTAGTGATTTTCCCTAAAATTAAACCTCTCTTGTCAAGAGCTGATAATTTTGTCCAAATATAACCCTGGTGTTCAATGTCAATCTCCGGAATGGAGTCCGTTACTTTTTTTGGCCAACCTGGCTGGCGGCCCATGCAATCTAAACCCGCATTAAAGGTCGGCTCAGGGACTTTATATTGATGACATAACTGGGTCCACTCCGGATCTTCCGAATGGCGTTTGTAGGTCGCTTTTGCAAGCGCTGCAGCTGCTTTTTCTAAAGTGGTAGGGGCACGACCACCAGACATTTGTTCTATTTTTGTTGCGCTACTGAAAAATCGCAATGCCCTAACATCAAACCGTTTAACAAAAGATAGCCAACCTTCTTTATCTTCGAATGCATCTGCTCTGGGTAGTCTTAAATCCAGCAAGCAGTTATGAAAGGGGCGTTCTTCACTCTTAATTGGAGTAAGCATTTTGTCAATCTGTTGTGATAAGGATTGAAGCGAAGGAGGTATCTGGCCTACATCAATCAACAAGGCCATCAGTTTATAAGCGTAATGATAAGCCATACCGTCATCTGGCGTATTGTTCTTTTCTATCAATACACATACTTTACGACAAGCCACAACTAGCTCTCTAAAAAGGCCTTGCATAGCCAGCTCATTTTTGAGTCCGGGTGGGAAATAGCCATGTAACCTGTTTAAGGCCCCATACTCATTATCTAGCATAGCTTGCGTTGGGTACCAATCCTTTTTCGCTCCACTGTCAATTTCCCGCCTAAGATGATCAATTGTTAAACCAAAGTCATCTAAAGATTTCTTTGAAAAAATAATTGAAAGCGCTTCTCCCAGTAACGGGTAATCAGATAAAAACGGCGTAACATGGGATGAAAGCAGTGCTTGTACCGCTGCGTCATCCATCCCGTCAAAAAAAATAGACCTCAAAACATCCTGCAACGCCATGATTTTCCTAGGAAAAATCTCCCTCAAGTCAAGTTGGGGATTTGCTTTTTGTAACTTTAGCAACGCACTTTGGATATCTTCTAAGCCAGCTAAAATTCCTTTGGCTTCCAGAAAGCGTTCATTCAATTTCGCATAAGGCATATCAAGCTCCTATCAAGTTGTTATGAGGACGCAAGGTTTTTCGTTAAAAAATGTACATTTTTAACTAAATTTTAGCAGTACTATGTTGGCGTGTCAAAGTTTCGATAACATTCATTTATGATGGAACACCTTCAGGAAGGTCTAGAAAAGAAGAAAACCAACCGTTAAACTTCATGCTTATTTTGTGACATACATAGAGGATAAACAGATGGCTATGAATCTTAAGCGATGCTAATTGTAAGAGATCATTAGCTCAAACCCGTGGCTTGAACCACTACATTTAATCTTGCTAGCTAACTAAATCCCCCCCTTTTATCAAAAGGGGGGGGATTTCAATGCTCACGTGTGGCTGTAAATTTAATTTCTGGATAACGTTCTTGCACCAAATTCAAATTCACCCGACTTGGCGCTAAATACGTTAGGGTATCAGAACTATCTAAAGCCAAATATTCACAAACCTTATCTTTGAAGCTTGCAAGCGTCTTATCATCAGCGGCAACCCATCTGGCACTAGCCACTTGTGCTGGCTCATAAAAACATTCAACCTTGTATTCATCTTTTAGACGATGAGCAACCACATCAAATTGAAGCACCCCTACCGCCCCTAAAATTAGCTGCTGTCCTATAAGAGGTCGAAATACTTGCGTTGCCCCCTCCTCTGACAATTCCATTAAACCTTTTAACAAGGCTTTACTTTTCATCGGATCTTTCAAACGCACCACCCGGAATAATTCTGGAGCAAAGTTTGGAATACCTGTAAACTTTAAGTCTTCTCCCGTGGAGAACGTATCACCAATGCGAATGGTGCCATGATTATATAATCCAATAATATCACCAGGATAGGCTTCAGTAATTTGACTGCGGTCTGCTGCAAGAAATGTTAAGGCCTGATGGATACTGATATCTTTGTTGATGCGTAAATGCCGCATTTTCATACCTGGTTCAAATTTACCAGAGCATATGCGCATAAAGGCAATACGGTCACGATGTTTCGGATCCATATTGGCCTGAATTTTAAACACAAAACCACTGAAATTAGACTCCATAGGCATGACTTCACGAGTTTGGGTTTGGCGGCTTCGTGGTGATGGCGCATAATCGGCCAAGTCATCCAAGAACAATTCTATACCAAAATTATTAATGGCTGAACCAAAATAAACCGGTGTTTGCTTACCCAATAAATAATCTTGATGGGAAAAGCGATGCGATGCACCTTGGACAAGCTCAATTTCATCACGTAATTCTTGGGCCATATCACCTAACACGGCATCAAGTTCTGGATTATTTAAACCATCAATCACCAAGGCGTCTTGTTTTTGTAACTGCTTACCTGCTTGAAATAAGAAAACCTGATCTCTGACCAAATGGTATACGCCTCTAAAGCGCTTACCCATCCCAATTGGCCAAGTAATCGGTGCACACTCAATTTTCAGTACGGATTCAATTTCATCTAACAGATTAATTGGCTCTTGGCCCTCACGGTCCAATTTATTGATAAATGTCAGAATTGGTGTGTCGCGTAAACGACAGACATCCATCAACTTCATGGTTCTGTCCTCAACTCCTTTAGCCGCATCAATCACCATTAAAGCAGAGTCTACCGCTGTTAGTGTGCGATAGGTGTCCTCAGAAAAATCTTCATGACCTGGGGTATCCAGCAAATTAAAAATTTTTCCATGATGAGAAAACTGCATCACAGAGGTTGTGACAGAAATGCCACGTTCTTTTTCCATCGCCATCCAGTCAGAAGTGGCATGTTTCGCAGCTTTACGACCTTTGACAGTACCTGCCATTTGGATTGCACCTCCAAATAGCAATAATTTCTCAGTTACTGTTGTTTTACCAGCATCAGGATGTGAAATAATGGCAAATGTTCGTCGTTTTTGAATTTCGTCTTGATTTTTTAAGGTCATTGAAACTTCAGTTAATCTTCTATTGGCAGACAGTATATAAAATGACCCCAATTTTGTAAATTAGAATTAGTCATCTG
>RGPR01000111.1 GCA_010030245.1 Gammaproteobacteria bacterium | reverse complement strand
TGGTTTTATTCTACTGACCACTCCTAATACTGACTCATTCTTCGATCGACTTTGGCATTTATATTATGGACATCCTTATTATTTTGGGGCGAAGGGCATTATTAATTCTGGGGGGCATATAACGATGGTTCCGGAGTGGCTTCTTAGATACATTGCCTCAACTGAAGATTTGGATTTTGAAATGGTGTCAAATGTTGTGGATTCAAGAGCTTTAATTGGACTTAAGGGGCGATTGTTACTAACATTTCTTTATCCCTTACGATTTTTTATTAAAAATTTAAATGATCGTAGTGGAACTATTTGCATTTTTAGAAGCAGAGATTAAGATATTCTAAATGACATATAACGCCTTCAAAGGTTCGACCGTTCTCATTACTGGACATACTGGCTTTAAAGGTGCCTGGCTCACTGCATGGCTTAAAGAGTTGGGTGCTAAAGTTGTAGGTATTGCACTTAACCCACCAACTATCCCCTCACATTTTGACGTAGCAAATTTGGCTCAAGACATGACTGACTTTCGGATTGATATCCGCAATCATGCAGCGCTAAAAGATGCTATTGTTTCAACACAGCCTGACTTTGTTTTTCACCTTGCTGCGCAAGCATTGGTGAGGCGATCTTATGAAGACCCCTTAGAAACCTGGCAGATTAATGTGTTGGGCACTCTGCATGTGTTAGAGGCTTTACGAAAGTTAGATAAATCCTGTGCCGCAGTGATTATCACTAGTGATAAATGTTATGACAATGTGGAGTGGGTCTGGGGCTATCGTGAGACGGATGCAATGGGAGGCCCAGATCCTTACAGTGCATCAAAAGGCGCGGCTGAGCTGGCGATACAATCACATATAAAATCTTACTTTCCTGAAGAAAGCAGTAAGGTGCGTATTGCTTCAGCACGTGCAGGCAATGTGATTGGCGGTGGCGATTGGGCGGCAGATCGTATCGTGCCTGATTGTGTGAAGGCATGGTCAACTGACAATTTGGTGGAGCTTCGTAATCCAAATTCTACCCGCCCGTGGCAGCATGTGCTGGAGCCCTTGAGTGGTTATTTAAGTCTTGCGATTGCGTTGACTCAGCGACCTGAATTGCATGGTGAGCCGTTCAATTTTGGGCCACAAGCACAACAAAATCATAGTGTTTTAGAATTGGTCCAGCAAATGGCTTTGCATTGGGAAAAAGTGCGCTGGCAAGATGTATCAGATTCGGTGACGGGTCCTCATGAGTCTGGCTTACTTAAGCTCAACTGTGATAAATCTCTTCACTATTTGCAGTGGCATGCGGTGATGGATTTTCAAGATACAGTAAAAATGACAGCGGAATGGTACCGAGCCTATTATCAAAAACCTGCAAAGATTGCTAAGACTACCAACGCGCAGATTGCTAATTATATGGCCATTGCTAAAAAACATGGTTTGGCATGGGCACAATGAAGCTTGCCGATATTTTGGTGACGCCATTAAGGCGGATTGAGACCGCAGGTGGTGATGTGTTGCATGCCATGAAGCAAAGTGACGCTGGATATGCAGGTTATGGAGAAGCTTATTTTTCTTGGGTGTCTGCTGGTGCAATCAAGGCTTGGAAGCGCCATACGCGGATGGTTATAAATGTAGTGGTGCCGGTGGGGCAAGTGAGATTTGTGTTTCGCTGTGTTAATACTGTTACTGGAGTCGAAGAGTTTCGGGTTGATGAGATAGGTGTGGATAGTTACGCACGTATCACCGTGCCACCAGGAATCTGGTTTGGTTTTCAAGGCTTGTGCGCACCACAAAGTCTGGTACTGAATATCGCTAACATCTCACATGAACCAAGCGAAGTGGAGCGCCTAGCTCTAACCGATATTAATTATGACTGGAATAATTTATGAAAGTAATTCTCTTGGCGGGCGGTTTTGGTACACGCCTGGTTGAATATACTGATGTAATCCCCAAGCCTATGGTACCGGTAGGTGGCAAGCCGATTCTTTGGCACATTATGCAAACTTACGCGCGTTTTGGGCATAAAGACTTTTATGTGGCCTTGGGTTACAAAGCTGAAGTTATTAAAGAGTATTTTTTTAATTATCGTGCGCTAAATGCTGATTTTACTGTGGACCTTGCTTCTGGAAGTATAACGCCTCACCAAGTTGACCCTGTGGATTGGAAGGTAACCTTGGTGAATACTGGCGAAGCCTCTATGACAGGGGGGCGTGTAAAGCGTATGCAATCGTTCATTGGCAATGAGACCTGTATGTTGACCTATGGAGATGGTGTTGCTGATATTGATTTGGATGCATTGTTAGCTTTCCACCGCAGTCATGGAAAAATGGTTACCGTATCTGCGGTTCGTCCAGCAGCCCGTTTTGGTGAACTTGAGATAGATGGCCCGCGCGTGGCGAACTTCCAGGAAAAACCGCAGATGCATGATGGTTGGATTAATGGCGGTTATTTTGTAGTAGAGCCAGCATTTTTTGACTTAATTGCCGGTGATAGCACGCTACTAGAACGTGAACCATTAGAAAAAGCCACTCAAGCAGGTGAGTTGATGGCGTATCGTCATGATGGATTTTGGCACTGCATGGATACTAAACGTGACCATGAGCTACTGGAATCTTTATGGGCGAAGGGTGCACCTTGGGCTATTTAGTTTAATAATGCATATACTGATTACGGGTGGTTTTGGTTTTGTTGGAGGACGAATTGCTACGCATTTAGGACAACTTGGCCATCAAATCATACTCGGGACAAGTCATTCAATCGCATCTCCAGACTGGTTACCACATGCAGAAGTGTCAAAAATTGAGTGGGATGATGAGGGGGTGCTTGAGCGCAGTTGCGAAGGTGTTGATGTAATTATCCATGCGGCGGGTATGAATGCAAAAGATTGCAACACTGACCCCGTTTCAGCTTTAGCGTTTAACGGCTTGGCAACTGCTCGACTAGTTGAGGCGGCAAGCAGGTCAAGTATAAAGAAGTTTATTTACCTATCCACTGCCCATGTTTATGGCAATCCGCTAGCCGGCACTATTACTGAAAAAACTTGTCCGAGCAATCTTGATCCCTATGCCACCTCACATCTTGCAGGCGAGCATGCAGTGTTAAGTGCAAGTAGTCATGGGAGATTTCAAGGTATCGTATTGCGTTTATCTAATGCCTTTGGCGCACCGATGCAAAAGGATATGAATTGCTGGATGCTGCTAGTCAATGATTTATGTAGGCAAGCGGCAGAAACCCGTGCACTGGTGTTACAAACCAGTGGGATGCAGCAACGAGATTTTATTAGTTTGACAGACGTCTGTCGAATAATTGAAAAGCTTGTAATTGGCCATGCTGAACTTAAGCATGCTCACCTCTTTAATGTGGGTGGAGGTATATCGCAATCAGTGCTCGAAATGGCAAGGTTGATCCAGCAACGTTGCATTAAAGTATTAGGCTTTGAGCCGGAATTACAACTTAAACACGGTGAATTTAATGAGCAACATTCATCACTAAATTATCGCACCGACAACTTAAAGTCGTTGGGTATTGATTGTAAAAACCTAGTCTACTTAGAGGAGATTGATAGTCTTTTGCGATTTTGCCAGGATAAATTCTCTCAAAAAGTCTAAATGCATGAATGATACAGTGAGCCCATTAGTCTCTGTTTTGATTCCCAGTTATAACCATGGTCGATTCTTAGGTCGAGCCTTGCAATCGGTACTTGATCAAACCTATACAAATTCGGAAGTGATTGTTATTGACAATCATTCGACCGATAACACCGATGAAGTCATGGCAAGTTTTGCAGATCCGCGTATTACCTATTTAAAAATCCATAACAATGGAATTATTGCAGCATCAAGAAATGCTGGCTTGCGTTTAGCCAAGGGTGAGTGGATTGCGTTTTTGGATTCGGATGACTATTGGAGTAGAAATAAACTTGAACAATGTATTTTAAATCGTAGTAATAATGACGTTATTTATCATAGGTTGATGTGTTATAAAGCTCTTGATTCAGGATATTTTAAAGAGGATGGGAGATTGGATTGTCGAGATATATCGAATAACCCTCACCATAATTTGCTTAAATATGGACCGTCTTTAACGACCTCAGGTATTCTTGTAAAAAAAAATTGTCTTATGGCGCTGAATGGGTTTGATGAAAGTGTAAATATAGTTGGTGGGGAGGATTACGAACTATGGTTGCGTTTGGCTGAAAATAATTGCAAGTTCAAATTCATTAACAACTATCTTGGATACTACCTTGTTGATGGCAATCATGTTACCTCAGCAGAAAAAAGTTTAAAAATTATCACTTACCTGAATAAGAAGCACTTTAAATTATTTTTATATGATTGTCCAGATTGGGCACATAAGTCGATGTTGGCTAGTTATATAAAAATGCAGCGTTATACAGAAGCCAAAAATTATGGGTATAAACTTGTATCAAGCCTTCCTTTTATAAGAATTGTAAATATTTTCAGATTATTAATGCGAGCAGTGGTGCTAAGAAAATTTTTCAGCATTAGGGCAATAAGCTAACTTGGAAACAATTATTAATATAATTGACTTATTGAAAACACATATTACAAATGCATAGATTTAATTCACTACAGGCTACCTTGCTACTCTTTTTGCAAGCTGTAGGATTAAAAGTAATATTTTATCCTCTGATTTTTCTTAATATATTGAGAAAACCTCAGGCTATTTTGAAGAATCCTAAGCTTACGATGGCTTTTGTTATTGTGATATTAACTGCACTTTCACTTGTCATGAGGGGAGCTTCAGTTGATTTGCTTGTAAATGTCATGAGATTCTATTTTGGCCTGCTAATCGTGTACATGGCATTTTATACTAATCCACGTTTACGAATAACTAACGTTTCATTATGGATTTTTTCTATTTTTAATATTTGTGAATTTTTATCTTTTCATTTGGGACTGACATTTTTCTCTTATTCACAAATTAACCAATCAGGTGCTGATACTGAATCAAGAGTTCAAATAGGCGAAGGTATCATAAGAGTTCTTGGCCCTGCATTAAACTCAAGTATTAGCGGATCAATTCTTGCCATTTCTTTTTTTATTGTAATCAAAGATTTCAGTCAATTCTCATTAAGAGATAAGCAAAATAAATATCTGCTGTTTTTTATTTTTCTTGCTTTTTTATCTACTGGATCAACAACTGCGTGGATTGTTTTTATTTTTTGTGGTGTTAGCCATTTTTTAGGTAGACGGAAAAAAAGAAAATTAACTTATTCAGCTGTATATTCCTTTCTTTTTTTAGCATTAGTCGTTTTTGCATTACTGCAAATTGAATTAATTGGGAACCTAATTGAATCTCCAATATCTGGGAAGTTGAGTTTTGATTACATAAACTTTGTTGTCAATGATAAATATATGGCATTACTAGATAA
>RGPR01000012.1 GCA_010030245.1 Gammaproteobacteria bacterium | reverse complement strand
CGCCTCTTGAAATTATCAAACAATATATTCAACAACAAACCCCGCTTTAAAAGATTGCGCCTTATATCCACGCCCTAAACGACGTGGTTTTAGGGTGCATTTCATAAACCAAAAACTGTCTCATAATTCAATAAAGGTTCCTGATTCCCATTATCCTTGAATAAACAACGACCGATCATAAATGGTAAGCTTGCCATCAGCAAACCTATTCCTAAAATTTGTCCAGCAACAAGTAAAGCCATATTTGCTACTCCAATTGGAATACTCAAGACAGCTAAGAGACATTTAATTGGCAAAGGAGCTTGGTTGACAAATTCTGTCACTTCATCGAGTATTATTTGGGATTCGCTGTACCATTTATTTAAATATGGCTGACCTGTTATAGGATCTGTTGCATTCTTATTTATCTTTTCAAGATACTGTACTAAATTATTAAACATTGCTTCATATTCTTTTATTAAAACTTCAATTGATAATCTATTTAAACTCACGCCATTTCTCCTATTCAATTAATACTCAGTAACTTTAGATATTATACACTAAATAAATACCATTTGGTTAATTTATATTCAAAATTTAACTCATCACTAGATGTCATTAAACTTTATGGGTGAATCACGACTACTTTGATATATCCCAATTGACATGTTTTTTTATTTTCGGTTTGATGGAAGAACTTATTTAAATGACCGAACGTCAATAGCGTAGATTTAAATCCAGTGTTCTTTAAATATTTTTTTGATAGAATACAAAGACTCCAAAAAAAGGACCAGATCATCATGAGGCCCACAATATTTAATAAACAACTGTCACTCATTCTCATTGGCCTTGGTTTAAATTTTTTAATAGCTGATTTGATGGCCATGGCACCTAAACGAGATTGGAATCAAGCCATCGATCATGCCGTGATGCGCTTTGGTTTGCGCACTGAGCCTGAATTAAAAAACTACTTTAAAGCCGCAAATGTGACTTATCCACCTAAAGAACTCGCGTTTTTGACTTTTAAAAAAGAAAAGATTGTTGAACTTTGGGCCAAAGATCAGCGAGATGACTGGTCATTTATACACCAATATCCCCTTACTGCCTCTAGTGGACAATTGGGACCAAAATTAAGAGAGAATGATAAACAAATACCTGAAGGTATTTACCGTCTAACCATGTTTAATCCTTACTCAGCAATGCATCTTTCAATGCAAATCAATTATCCCAATCAATTTGATAGACTACACGCTTTTATAGACGGAAGAACGCACTTAGGTGGTGATATCTTTTTGCATGGCAAAAACTTATCAGTTGGTTGTTTAGCCATTGGGGATCATGCCATTGATCAACTCTTTATGCTTGTTCGTCGTGTGGGATTAGCCAATACCAAAGTCATCATCGCTCCTAATGATTTGAGGATAGCTAAACCTGCCACCAATTCATTAATGCAGCCCAAGTGGGTTAAGGAGCTCTACCGCGACATTAGCATGGAGCTCCATAGCTTTTCAAAAGAAAAAATTAAATATAGCTAATTAATCTTGCACTTGGTATATGCCTGGAATATTTCTAAGGTAACCTTGATAATCCATGCCAAAACCATAGATAAAATGATTGTCAATTTCTAGCCCGACAAAATCAGCTTTTTGTAGGCCCTGTGGGGGACGCTCACGTTTTTTATCCACTAATACGGCAGTATAAACTTCACTTGCACCTTGGGCGATAAAATCGTCTTTAATTGCCGCTAAAGTCAAACCACCATCGAGGATATCGTCAACAATTAATATCGTTCTATCTTTTAGAACAGAACGAGGTCTGGCTATCCACTCAAGTTCCCCACCCTCTTTTTCTCCTTGATAGCGAGTTGCATGAACATAGTCCATTTGTAAATGAAATGGTAATCGCGTTAATAAATAACCCATAGGAATTAATCCGCCTGTCATGACACAGACAACGATTGGATTTTTATCAGCGATTTTTTCTTCAATCGCCTTCGCCATTTTATCGATACTTCTTTCAATATCCTCTAACGAATAAAGTAAACTTGATTTGGCATACAACTGATCAATTTCTTTAAGCATCTTATTTATCCTTAGGGCCTAGTCCTGTTAAAGGAAACATTGCCACCTTATTGGTTTTTTTTCCATCCCGAATTTTAGCAACTCCCTGCTTTTCAACTTCATCAATTCGATGAATTGATTGAACTGGCAAATATATTCTTCTCACATCTGCAAACTCTAGTTTCAGTTTTTCCTCAACAGGATCAACAACCACCGCAGTTTGTTCGCCAAATATAAAATCTTCAATTAAAATAAAACCGAACATATCACTTTCTGTGACCTGTTTGGCATAAACTTCGTAGACTTCATCTAAGTAACTAAAGCTTACGCGATAGATGGTTTTTTCTAGACTCATATGAAAACCTAAATATACAAAAAAGATTGGTCTATTATACTCTGACTTTCAACTTTTTTATATAAATTGATTGGAGATTTCATACCAGGACTTTAATCAGTATTGGCATAGACAAATACATTATTGAGCTTTGGTTCCTGCTTTTGCATGATTAAGTAATAAAAAGAAGGTGGATAAGGCGCGATAAATTTCGCGATTCGATTGACCCCTTCAAAATAATTCAGACAACTTTTCGATTGAACAGGCGGCAAATAATGAAAAAACTCACTCGCATAATGATCATAACCTAAAGCACCCATTAAATGACGCAGGTGCCAATAAGACTGACCAGGCGTTTTTTGATACCATTGTTTTTTTCGTCCCCAATACATCTGCCTAGATAATTTCCATAAACCGATGCGATTAACCCCCATAAAAATCACAATTCCCATAGACTTTAAAACCCTATCATATTCATAGAGTAAAGGCATTTGCTCCAGTCCTAAATCAAGGGTAAAAGGGGAAAATAACACCTCTATCGATTGTGATGAAAAAGGCAAATGTAGCGGATGCGCTTGTAAAGCAGCATCTTGACTTTGGCATGGTGATAAAATCAATTGCTGTTGCAATGGCAGATGTTGATGCCAAGGATTTTGACCTAAGCTGCCAATTTGCAGAAAAGTCCCAGACCAAAAATGCCAATCTATATCTGCTAATATAAGATTAAGCTCTGCTTGTAAAAGCAATCCATGATTGCTTGAAAACCATTTTTCAAATTGATGAAAACAAGCGCCAATATCCATATTGAACAAAGCAATCTTAAACCATGTACCATTATACACACATCTAGTTCACAAAAGAAAATACTCCTATAGTTCATGACGATTGAACAAATACCTTGTCAAAAAATGCATTTAGGATTAGAATTTTTTCGGCATTACAAGGAGAGATTATGCCCCAACACGCAAGAGATATTCTCGATCACATGGATAAATTATTTTATTTTTGCTTAACCCACGATGTCAGTGATCTTCATTTTGAAGCCTGCCAGCACAACTATCGTCTACGCATCCGCCTCCATGGCAAATTACAAGCCTACCCAGATATTCCTGGCGCAATCTTGGTTCGTATATTGCAACGGATTAAAGTATTGGCCAAATTAGATATTTTAAATACCTTTACCCCCCAAGATGGTCAATGGGTCTGGCAAGATAGTCAACAAATTCAAGCAATCCCTTGTCGTATTAGTATTTGTCCGATGTACTTTGGTGAAAAATTGGCATTACGCTTGCTCTACCCTTACCGACAGTACCAAAACTGGCAAGAACTGGGCCTCAATATCAAAGATATTTCAACTATCCAAACGGCTCTTCATCAACGTCAAGGCCTTATCTTAGTTAATGGCCCGACAGGCTCTGGTAAAACCACCAGTCTTTATCATTTCCTAGATTATTTAAATGATGGGAGTCGCAATATCATCAGCATCGAGGACCCTATTGAAATACCAAACCCACATATTAATCAAATTCAAGCCAATCCTAAACGCGGCTTTGGTATTAAAGAAACTTTAAGACATGTTTTAAGACAAGATCCGGATATCATTTTAATTGGGGAAATCAGAGATGCAGAAACTGCTAAACTTGCGATTGAAGCTGCTCATACCGGACACCTGGTTTTATCAAGCCTCCATGCTGCTGATACCAAAGCAAGCTATGAACGCCTGAAACAATTGGGAATTCATCCTCAAGATATTAGCCAAAATATTAAATTGATCATTGCTCAATGTCTTATTCCTCTTGTCGATATAGATGGTCAATTTATAAAACGACAAGCTATTTTTGAGTTATTAAGCCCCGAAGGACAATACTTAAGTGAAACTCTTAAAGTACAAGCTCATACTGCCAGGTCATCATGCTAAAAAAAGACGCCATTTTTTAACTTTTTTAAAAGCCTACTTGCGTTATGATAAATTAGCATATGGCTTTGTTAATAATCTCCAAGCCATTCACCTTGACACCAAGACTTGTCCGTGGATTGAGCCGTTTATCTTTGCGCTGTATCAAGGCCATACTATCGAAAGTGCTTTAACGCCCCTGCGACATTATTTTGATGAACAAGATTATGCCTATTTGATCTGGAATTTAAAAACCAATCAATTAAGGGATGTTGCCCATCACTATATTTACACACAAGAACAAACTGCCAAGATAAAAACGAACATCATAGAACAAGCCCGCTACCCCCTATTTTTAATTGGCCTAAGTTTGATCTTGCTGATATTGTTACAGGTTTTTTTATTACCTCAATACCAAGCGCTCACCGCCAGCCTAGGACTCAAAGCAAGCACCCTCCCTAATTTTAGCTTGTTTATCGGCATTGGCATGCTGGTTTTTAGTTTTCTAGCAGTCATACCCCAAGTTAAAAGGAGGCTTTTTCCTATATTCCTTGAACTAGAAATTATTTCATGGGCCCAAACCCTTGAACTTGGTTTAAACGCGCATTTACCCTTAATTGAATGCCTCATTCAGCTAGATAATCAGCAAAAACTTAAATACTTAAAAGCGTTCACCCAGAGCTGGATCTTACAACTTAGATTAGGCTTGACTGTTTATGCAGCATGTCATCTTGCCCCAAAAATATTGCAACATGATCTCAAGCACTATCACCATGACGATGATTTTTTTTTAAAGCTAAAGCTTAAATACCAAGATAAAGCCCTCAATCGACTTCAACACATTGAACGCTTTATTCAACCTCTATTGCTAAGCTTTGTGGCTTTAATTTGCTTATATTTTTTTTATAATCTATATCAGCCCCTTTTTAGCATGGCATTGCTCTAAAGGGCGTTCGCAGAGCTTAGCTATCTGACGTTGAAAAAAATAATCAAGCAATAGGTTTTGCTCTGGTTTTTCGAAATAAACACGGGTATGCTAATCAAACATTATTTCACTGGAGCTGAGCTTGAAAATAGCTGCGAAATTTGAAATTCAATACGTTCAATACTTAAATGAATCAGGACAATTGATTGCTAAACCCCAAGTAACACTTTCGCCTGAAGAGATTAAAGCTTATTATCAACATATGTTACTGACCAGTATCTTTGATAAACGTGCCATTAGCCTGCAACGAACAGGCAAAATGGGAACCTATGCCCCTTGTACTGGACAAGAAGCCATTGGAACCGCCATTGGCCTATGTTTAGAAAAAGACGATGTATTTGTTCCATACTACCGCGATTATGCCACCATGACCCTCAGAGGGGCACATTTTTCAGATATTTTAAGTTATTGGGGTGGTGATGAACGCAGTATGTCTACCCATCGTTTCAACCAAGATTTCCCAATATGTGTACCAATTGCATCGCAATGTTTACATGCTGCTGGTGTCGCTCATGCCCTAAAATATAAGAATAGTCATCAAGTGGCGCTGGTTACTATTGGTGATGGCGGAACATCTGAAGGTGACTTCTATGAAGCCATGAATCTTGCCGGTGTTTGGCAGCTACCAATTGTTTTTGTGGTCGTCAATAATCAATGGGCCATTTCAGTCCCTCTTGAACAACAAACGGCTTGTCAAACCATTGCTCAAAAAGCAATTGCTGCAGGTTTTGAAGGTATTCAAGTCGATGGTAATGATATTTTTGCGCTACAAGAGGTTTTAAGCCAAGCCATTGAACAAGCTCGTGGCCCCAGTGGCAAGCCAATTTTAATCGAGGCATTAAGCTATCGCTTAAGTGATCACACCACTGCAGATGATGCTAGCCGATATCGTTCCCAAGAAGCATTTGATAAAGCTGCGCCTAAAGCACCACTTATTCGGCTTGAAAAATATATGCTTGAACAGGGTATCATTGGTCAAGAGGAGCTCGGCTCTATGCAACAAGCATGCCATGAAAAAATTGATGCTGAGGTGCAAGTCTACCTTAATCAGATGAAACCTGATATTCGTGATGTCTTCGATTATCAATATGCAAATCTACCTGATTATTTGATTGAACAACGCGCCATGGCCATAGAGGATGTTGAACATGCCAATGCTTAACTTAATTGAAAGTGTCAATCAAGCGCTCGCTTATGAATTAGCACTTGATGAAAATGTGGTTGTTTTTGGGGAAGATGTTGGTTTTAATGGCG
Organism: Gammaproteobacteria bacterium; assembly: GCA_010030245.1. GTDB lineage: Bacteria > Pseudomonadota > Gammaproteobacteria > Legionellales > Legionellaceae > UBA2653. The sequence continues at coordinate 20,485 of RGPR01000012.1, read as the reverse complement.
GGGTCTTTCGCGCAACTGATGGACTTCAAGCCCGCTTTGGCAATAAACGCGTGTTTGACACCCCACTTGCGGAGTCAATGATTGCAGGCATTGCCATAGGAATGGCTGCTCAGGGTTTAAAACCTGTTGCTGAATTCCAATTTTCAGGCTTCATCTATCCAGGTTTTAATCAAATCATTTCTCATGCCGCTCGATTGCGTAATCGTACCAGAGGACGTATCACCTGCCCAATTGTCTATCGTGCCCCTTTTGGAGGTGGTATTCGTGCTCCTGAGCATCACTCAGAAAGTACTGAAGCATTATTTGCGCACATTCCTGGTCTTCAAGTCGTTATCCCCTCTTCACCTAGAAGGGCATATGGCTTACTGCTGGCGGCAATTCGCAATCCCGATCCTGTTATTTTTCTAGAACCCAATCGTCTGTATCGCTTGTATCGCGAAGATGTCGCAAACGATGGCCAATCTTTAGACATAGGTAAATGTTTTACCCTAAAAGAAGGTCATGACGTCACTTTAGTCAGTTGGGGCGCATCGATTCACGAAAGCATGCAAACGGCTAAATTGATGGCAGCAGAAGGAATTCACTGCGAGGTCATTGATTTAGCAAGCATTAAACCGATTGACTTCAGCACAATAGCAGCATCGATTGAAAAAACCGGACGCTGCGTCATTGTTCATGAAGCTGCAAAAACCTGTGGCGTTGGCGCTGAAATCATGGCGTTGGTGATGGAACATTGCTTCCATCAACTCAAAGCACCGGTGATGCGGGTCACGGGCTATGACACGACGATGCCTTACTTTCAACTCGAGAAGTTCTATATTCCAAGTGTAGAACGTATCAAAAACAGCATTTACTATGTGATGGAGCAAAAATGACCATTTTCAATTTACCCGATCTTGGCGAAGGATTATTGGATGCTGAAATACATGAATGGTTTGTCAAAGAAGGCGATTCTGTCAAACGAGATCAACCTTTAGTTGCCATGGAAACCGCAAAAGCTGTGGTTGATGTTCCTGCTCCTGAGGATGGGATTATCAAGAAATGTTATGGAAATATCGGTTCCATCATCAAGACAGGTGCCCCACTCATCGAATTTGAAGCCAGTGAAGCGCAAACGCCTAAATCATCGACTGTTGTTGGTAAGCTTGAAGAAACACATGATGCCAATTTACATCACCTAGAAAGCATTCATATCAAACATCATCTTCCCAAAGCCACGCCTAAGGTCAAACAACTTGCCTTATCACTGGGCATTGATCTTCATGAGGTGACACCAAGCGGTGAGTATGGCGTGATCACAATTGATGATCTCTATCAATATCAACAGCTACACCCAAGCCTGGCAACTACCCTCGAACTTCAGATTGAGCCCCTTAAAGGTGTTAGACGTCAAATGGCAAAAGCCATGATAGACTCACATCAAAAAGTCGTTCCCGTGACTATTTTTGATGAAGCCACGATTGAAACTGCAAGCCCAAGATTCGATATTTCAGTCCAATTGATTAAAGCCATCTGTCATGCTGCACATGAAGAACCAAGTTTAAATGCATGGTTTAATGGCCAAGAACGGCAACTGTTTAAACATGTGAATTTAGGACTAGCCATTGATAGCCCAGATGGTTTATTTGTCCCAGTCATCATGAATGCAGATATGCTTGGCGTAGATGAACTGCGTGCAGAAATCAATCGCTTAAAAGATGGGGTAATGCATCGAAGTTTAGCGCCGGAAGCATTTACGCTTGCCAGTATCAGCTTATCGAACTTTGGTAAATTTGCTGGAAAATTTGCCAATCCAGTGATAGTGCCCCCAATGGTCGCTATTTTAGCAGTAGGACGAATATTTGAGGCGTACACCCCAAGCACTAATGGGCCTGTTCTATCCACAAAAATTCCCCTTTCATTGAGCTTTGACCATCGCGCCATCACAGGCGGTGAAGCCACCCGTTTTCTGGGTGCTATTATCGATTTTCTTGAAAAAGCATAATTCCATTTTCGACAGGGAGGTCGAGCATGAATTTAATGAACTCTTCCGAGATTTCATTACGAGCTGCTGTTTTTGCTGCCAAAAGGGATCTAGCGGCTGGCGAAAACTTTGCTGATAAAATAAGGTCCCAAGCGCTTAGCCAACTCCAAATTGCCCAACAAGCTGAAGGCTTATTCCAAGGTATCAAAGAATCAGGCAATCTTCGAGCAGTTGCTATCAATGCTGCTGTTGCTGGCCTCCAATTGGCCTATCAAGTTATCAGCTCAGAACTGCAAGAAGCAAAATCTAAACGCCAACGTTTTGTAGCTGAATGTGAAACCCATTTAGCCAGTTTTGTCATTGATACCAACAAAGAATTCAATGAATTGACCAAGGAAGAAAAGGCAATTCGTTTATTTTATAAAATTGCCATCCAAAAATGCCCCGAGTTTATTGACTATTTGGGTATGAACATGCACCAAAACGCTGAAACCCCCCACCTTCAATATTATACAGTTTTACCTTTTTATCGCATGAGCCAATCCTTGGAGCAAAATGGCGTCATTGCCACAAGCATTGATCATCACCGCCAGGCTATTTTTTTATTTTTAAAAACAGGCCTCCCTCTTCAAATCTACTACGATAGATTTAAGGACCAGTCAAAAACATGGCTTCAAATGATGGGCCTTATTCATTCTAGCAATTACCTCAATCACTTAAAGGCCCCAAGATTTATTGTCACCGCAATTGCCAATCTATTATGGAATCTTCAGCATCCTGTGAATATTGATACAGGAATTCCGCTCACCTTGAGTGAGTGCGTCAATATTTGCTATAAGGCAGGCATGTTTTTAAATGATATTTTAAACCCCAAGCAGTTTCCCTTTGTGCAGATGATCGATGATAGCACCCATCATTTACACACACATCTTGCTACAGCCGAACTCTTGCTTAACAGTCTTCATCTGGCCTTTGATCATGAACGCATGCATGAAATCAATTTACAAGATGTCAGCAAATACCTTCATACATCCTTAAGACTGATGTCAAGTAAATTACTAGAGCTCATTTATCATCGTGAAAATGCCTCCGAACAATTGATGGGGCAAATCATGATCATGGGGGAACTTTTTTTACAACACCATCATCTTTATGCATATTTTTATCATCCTGATACCGATAAAAAATACGTAATTCCTCCGCATACCAATCAAAGACCCTGCACTTTGATTGATGTTATAGTCATTTTTACACATTTGACGCCTGGTCAACGTAATGCAATTTTTCAAGTTCTCAAAGCTTCTAAACAGGATGCAGAATTTCAATTAGCAGATCAACTCAAGGAATTTCATCGCAGCTATTTACAGCCTTTTGAAATCAGCATGATTGAGCAATTGCAACTAAGTAAATTATCAATGTTTAACAAATTTGCCACCACTGCATCCTATTTTATTCCTATATTACTCCTAGTCATGGAAAGTTTCACGGTCTTTAAAGATACTCGCCCCAAAAAAATATCTGCAATGGCCTACGATCAAGACACTGATGCGACAATCTATAATCTCACTGACAGCAGACATGATCGCCAACAACGTCAGGATATTTTGAAAGATGCCTCAGCTGAAGGATATTATCGTTTTTCTTTATCTTGTTTTTTAGGTAATCAAGTGAAAGCGCAGTCAGCCATGGATTCATTGTTGAGCTATCAAAATCAAATCAGATTACATACTGCTAAGATTGACTACTACGCCGCTCAAATAAAAGAAAACCGCGCTGAACTATTAAAGGCTGAGTTTAAAAGGGAAGTGATAGATTATCTCAAAACCACCATTACGTTCTTGACCGGCTTAAATGAAGATTTTTCTAGTGTTGAGAAAAATATGTTACTAAATAGTCAATTACATCGTGATCAAAAACGGATTTTACAACCCATGTTTGATGAGCTTGAAAAAATCATCGATAGCATCCAAAAGTCTATCATTATGGTTAAATCCATCATGACTTCCAAGGATTTTGATAAAAATGAAAGAGAAAGAAATCAAGAACGTCTACAGTTTCGATTCACAGTCAGTCCTAAGAAAGAACAAACGTTTGAAGGTATGTCTAGCAGCAAGAAAAGCATGATAATGCCTCGCGAATACCCCCGTGATAAAGAATCCATTGAAATCCAAACTAAACCTTCTTATCTTAGCAAGCTTTTATATTATACCGCTCTATTACAGCTAGGTTTAATCGCTGGTTTTTTTGCTTTAAATATGTATTATCACTTGATCATGCTTTCTTTTGCCATGAACTTAAGCATCATGCTTTTAGGTCTTGGCTTGCCTCTAATCTACGTGCTATACCAGCAATTTAAGCCTCAATTCAATCAACTTGAACACGAGGCTTTCGAAACTATTTTTAATTAATAAGGTAATCTAGTTAACCAGCACGGCACGATGCCTTAGGTTCTTTTTCAAAATCATTATTGCTATTATTTGTTTCAAATAAGTGTTGAAATATGTTATTCATACCTTTTAGTGCATCTGGTCCATGCTCGTTTATTGTTTCAACAGCCTTGGATAATGAATTGACTTTCGTCGCCACTACCATGGCTGCTTTTATCGGGGTTGCTGCATTAGCAAGCCTTAAACCAGTATCTGTTATAACCATGGCGGCACTGGTACACTTTAACATGCCCTCAATGTTGGAATTCTCCAGATCACCAAGCAAATCCGTGTAATGCAGTTTGAGCACCTTTTAAAAATCGATTATTCGTCATATCTTCTTCAAAGGTTTCTTTGATAGCATTCCTATCTTCAGGGTTAGTATTGCGTAAGAAACCATATGACTTTGCCGATAATTCACTATCTTTAGCATCATGGTGGAAGAAATCCTTATGCGCTGCTACGCTGTTTTTCATAGCACGGCTAACTAAATTTTTAGTTAAGGAAGCAGCGGCAATCATAGGATTGGCAGTCGTCGCTACGGTAAAACCAATATCTAAACAATCTCCTATTGTCAGGATAGGCTTGTCGAGTGCTCTTAAACTTAGAGAAACATCAACAACATCTGGATCAGTGTTTGAGAAAAGATAGGTTCCAGTTCTAGAAACCAGGTCTCCTTTCTTCACATGCGCTACAAAATTAATCTGAAAATTAGGTTTATTTGATTTAATCGACTTAGCATGTTTTTCTGCTTCATCAGCAAGTTTTTTGGAAATACCAGCAGATTGAAAAACCACTGTATCGATACCAGTAATATTCTTCAATTGAGGATATGTTGAATCCTCAGCATGGACTACTTCCAAAAGATTTGCAGTCATGGTTTGTGATATTGCACCGCCTAAACTATGACTAGTTAGCATAATTTTTCTATTTGGAAAACGTTCACAAAGACCATTCAAAGTTGTCAGCATATGTTCACGACATTGCTTCATGATAGCTGCACCTGGACCTTCAGGATCCAAATCAGCAATTATGCTAGCATCTAAATCTGTTCCCCGACAAAGCACGGTGATTGGTGCATGTGGATCTTTATTGTTAACCAATGCATATAAGTAAATACCCTTTTCTTGTGCTTCCTCAGAACTAAGCACATGTACTTCAAATCCTTGATTTTCAAAACGTTTTTGAGCAGCCAGTGCTGTATCTGGGTGATTTTTCTCTGAGATTGCTAAGTTATAGACTTCCCGTTTAGCCATTAGTTCACAGTTTTGGGCAAGTTGCTGGACGGAAAATTCTTGCACAGATCCATCCTCTTCAATCATCACATAATCATCTTCTGTCGGTTTTGTTGCGATCACAAGATAATCGTTCACTTCTAGGGTTTCTGTGAATGATGACTCGACCAATGGCTGGTATATCTCTTTTTTTCCGAAAACTTTGCTAAAAAACTTTTTTAGATATTTACATATAGCATCAAATATTTGTCTTAATGTAGATATGATTGGCAGTTTGGCTAATAACAAAGTTGCTTCGCGTCATCTATCGAAGCAACTTGTATGTTCTGCTCATGTTCTAGGAAAGCGTTTCATCATCTATGTTCGCAACATGATTAAGAGGGCTTTCAGGCTTTAAAAAAATGGTGATAATTACCCGTGTCGGCCAAATCATCTGCAAAAGTCGTATTTAAATAAGTATCAAGTCTTGTTAAATGTTCTTTTTGCTCAGCCAATTTTTTTGCCATAGGTGTTACTGAAATATGCTGCAAATCATCTAATGCATGCATGACAAGCTCAGCTAATCCATCCAACAACTCAACACATTGGGCCCCTTTTTGCTTTGTATCCGCCTCTAGCTCAACTAGTTTTTCAATGAAAACAACTGATTTTTCAGCTGACTGTTCAATGATCTCACAAGCTTCGACAAGCATTTGCTGATTTTTATCGAAGCTTTGTGCCTGCCTAGATATCTCTAAATAGCCATCTTCTAAGTCACTCATCAATTTATCTTGTTTTACCCCAGTTGCAATTATTTGTGTTGTTAATGCCTTATTTGCAGCAACCGCGATTTCCAGGCTTTTCTCAGATGCTTCAAAATCACAAACAATTCGTGAAAATCTAGCCTCTAAAGTTCGATATTGCAAACTGATATAGACTAATAAGTTTATGGAAATAGCGCCCATGATAAAACATACTGGATTTATAAAAATCACACCTGAACTAAGCAAGCCTAAGCTCAACATATACAAAGATATTTGCTTAAAAAAACCCATCTCCCCATAGTTTTTAGCCATCAAATCTAAAAAACTCAGATTTGAATAATACCGTTGTCTTAATAGGTTCGCTTGAGTTTTCTTGATTTCTTGGGCAGATGATATAAGCGAAATATATCCGATATATCTGCTAAAATCAGTAGTCATTACAACAAGTCTTTCGTAACAAGTTTTCATCAGTCCTCCGCTAATTGTTTGACAAAGATGGGGCTAAATATTTTTCTTCTATCGAATGTTCTTCAGCTTGCAACAACTTTTGCCTTAAACAATAATTAATTTTTTCAAATTTTGCGATGATGACTTCTTGCAGATGATTTGACTCTCTTAAGGATTGATTTTCTTGGATGGTTTGTAGCACTAATTTTATAATTTCTTGTTGATCAAATGACAAATTATGTTTGACATGTTCAAGTACAGTCAATAACTTCCCCAATTCACCTACTGGACCATTAATCAAGGTTGTTAACAATGATTCAAATGTTTGCGTTGCCATACAAGCAAGATCAGTTGCTTTGGCGATCTGGGTTTGGGTTTCTTCAGAATGCTGAGATAACAGCTGGCATTGCGTTAAAATCATCGTTTTAAGATCTGATTTATGAACCAATTCAGTTTCAATTTGATCTACACTTGTTTTGATATGTTTAACAATACCTAATTGTTGATTAATTGGATCATCTTCTGGCATTTCTTGTTGCGGATACCACCAATCACGTCCCCTGGTATCCCAATAACGCCAACCAAAATAGCCTCCTCCTGCACCTGCGCCAATACCAAATATACACCATCCTACAGATACTCCTGCTGATGGAGCGGCTGCATATGTAAAAGCTACTAAGGGAATCAGTGGTAACATGTCAATCTCCTTTTGGTTTGGACTTCATAAAACTCGATATTGCTTAGACGTCTTCCATGTTGCTTGCTGAAGCTTAAACAAAAAGAAATAAAATGTCACTAGATTAAAAGCAATAAAAATCTTTTTTCCAAACACTTCGACTGTGTTAAAATCAATCGGGACAACAATAAGGGATCAATACCCATGATTGAACACGACAGAATAATAACTACTCAAGCCACCAGCAATGAAGAGGTTTTAGATAGAGCGATACGTCCACTATCCTTGAACGAATATATGGGGCAGGAATCTGTCTGTCAGCAATTAAGTATTTTTATTCAGGCAGCACGTGCCCGCAGTGAACCCTTAGATCACGTATTATTGTTTGGGCCACCTGGCCTTGGTAAGACCACACTTGCTAACATTATTGCCCATGAGATGGGGGTTGGTCTTCGCCAAACTTCAGGTCCAGTTCTTGAAAAACCTGGCGATATTGCAGCATTACTGACCAATTTACAGGAAAACGATGTCTTATTTATCGATGAAATTCATCGTTTAAGTCCTGTGATTGAGGAAGTACTTTACCCTGCCATGGAAGACTATAAGCTTGATATCATGATCGGTGAAGGCCCTGCTGCCCGAAGTATCAAATTGGATTTACCCCCTTTTACCTTGATTGGGGCAACAACACGGGCAGGCTCTTTGACTTCACCTTTGCGAGATCGCTTTGGTATCGTACAACGCCTTGAATTTTATTCTGTTGAGAATTTAATTAAAATTCTTTCCCGATCAGCAAGATTACTCAAGCTTGCCACTGATGAAGCTGGCATCCATGAAATTGCAAAACGCGCACGAGGTACCCCTCGTATTGCCAATCGATTATTGCGCCGAGTTCGTGATTTTGCAGAAGTCAAAGCTGATGGTAAAATTAGCCAATCGATTGCAGAAGATGCACTGCATATGCTGCAGGTTGATGTTGAAGGTTTCGATCTCATGGATAGGAAGTTGTTACAGGCTATTATTGAACGCTTTTCCGGTGGCCCAGTTGGTCTTGATAATGTGGCTGCAGCGATTGGTGAAGAAAAACATACAATTGAAGATGTCTTAGAGCCTTTTTTAATTCAGCAAGGTTTTCTAATGCGGACACCAAGAGGCAGAGTAGCCACAGAGAAAACCTACCAACATTTTGGCATAAAAAGTGAAGTGTAAACCATGCAAATAGAAATTCGCGTATATATCGAAGATACTGATATGATGGGCGTTGTTTATCATAGCAACTACCTTAATTTTTTTGAGCGTGCTCGTACCGAATTCTTGCGTCAACATGAATTAACCTTGACTGCAATGGCTAAGGATGGTACATACTTTGCCGTGCGTCATTTGACGATTGATTACAAGGCGAGCGCACGTCTTGATGATGTCTTAAGGATTCATACAACCGTCAAACGAAGGCGCTCCACACAACTGGAGTTTTGTCAAAAAATGTATAATCAAGCAGAAGTATTATGCGCTGAAGCAACAGTTATTGTGGTTTGTTTAAACGATCAGTGGGTAGCAAAACGCTTACCCCATCAAATATGTAAGGAGTGTTTAGCATGAATGCACCAACCAGTATTGTTGGCTATTTTTTTCAAGCAGGATGGGTAGTCAAATCAGTGATGATGATTTTATTAATGGCTTCCATATCATCTTGGGCATTGATTTTACAGCGTCTATGGTTTTTTAAACAAAAAATGCATGACTATCAAACATTTCATCGTCGTTTTTGGGGCAGCAATGACTTGAGTCGTTTATATGCCGATGTTGATAGCCATATTGACGATAGAAAAGGCTTGGCATCAATTTTCCATGCTGGCTTTAAGGAATTACGACGCTTAAGGCAAACGAGTAATAAACCCCTTGATTCAGTCAATCGCGTCATGCAAATTAGTTTAAACAAAGAAGCTGAAGCACTTGAAGAACATCTAGGTGTTTTTGCTTCCATTGGTTCGCTTGCACCCTATATTGGTTTATTTGGCACTGTTTGGGGTATCATGACCTCATTCCAGGCGCTAGGACAAGCTCAGCAAGCCACCATTGCGATGGTTGCCCCCGGCATTGCCGAAGCACTGGTGGCTACAGCCATGGGTTTATTTACCGCAATCCCTGCAGTCATTGCCTTTAATCGTTTTAGCCAACGTTGTGATTTATTACTCAATCGTTATAGTTTATTCCAAGAAGAACTATTGGCTTTAATTTCAGAACAATTAAATCATTGAGAGCCCAGCTATGAATGTGAATAACAATCGGGGACGCCGTCAAAAACGTGCCATTGCTGAAATCAATGTGGTCCCATATATCGATGTCATGTTGGTGCTTCTTGTGATTTTTATGATCACCGCACCTATTTTAAGTCAAGGTATTACAGTTGAACTGCCAAAAGTTGCCTCAGAACAAGTGCCAACTGCTGATAGGGAACCTATTATTGTTTCGGTAAATCAACAAGGTCAACTCTTTTTAAATATCAGTGATGCCCCAGAACTGGCCATGGAAGGTCCTGCACTGCAACTTCGAGTGGCGGCGGAATTGGCGTTGGCGAAAAAAAATAATCAAAAAGTCAACGTGCTCGTGAAAGGAGATGCTGGCGTTGCTTATGGACAAGTTGTTGCTGCAATGGGCTTGCTGAAACAGGCAGGTGCCGACTCCGTGGGCCTAATGACCGACACCACAACTGGAGATAAAGCATGATGGAGATGACCTATAAACGCAGTCTCTTGGTTTCTACTGGCATCCATCTTGGTTTATTATGCTTGTTGCTTTTAAAGCCTGAAGCCACCCAACCAGTATTGCAAGCTGATATGCATGCCAAACTTCCAGAAGAAATGAGTCACTCAGCGCCTGCACCAATTCAAGCCGTTGCAGTTGATGCACATGAAATTGAAACAGCGATGCAAAAAATTGAAGCCGATAGACAACGGGCTAAAGATCAAGAACTTGCCCATCAACGTCAACTTCAACGCGAAGTTGAAAAAGCAAAAGAAGCTAAAATGGCTGAAATGAAGCGTTTGCAAGCCATGCAGGCAGAAGCCAAAGCCTTGCAAATTAAACAAGCCAAGATGAAAGATGAAGCAGAGAAAAAGCTGCAAGAACTCGCTAAACAAAAACAAACGCAAGAAAAAGAAATTGCCTTGATGAAACAAAAACAAGCACAAGAGGCAGAACGTTTAAGCAAACTTAAAAACCAAGAATTGCAAAAACAAAAACTTGAACAAGAAAAAGCGTTGGCTCAAGCACAAGCGATTAAAAATGCACAAATGAAAGCGGAAACTTTAGCTGCCCAGCAACGCAATGCTGGCGAAGTTGACAAATACAAAGCCTTAATTTTAAATGCTATTCGTGATCAGTGGATTTTACCTGAAAATGTGAATCCTGATTTATCTAGTCAATTCGTGATACGTTTGGCACCAACCGGTTCGGTATTGGAGGTGCGTTTGGCAAGAAGTAGTGGTGATATGATACTCGATCGCTCCGCTCAAGCCGCCATTTATAAAGCATCACCTTTACCAGTGCCTCATGATGCACAAGTGTTTAATATGTTTCGTGAAATTAGTCTAACCGTCAGACCCAGTAATGCAAGGGGATAAATAATGAGAAAGTTAAGCACTATAGCCTTATTCCTCGCCTCAAGTATGGCAGGCGCCATTGATTTAGAACTCACTCAAGGCGTAAATGCTGCGATTCCGTTGGCAATTGAGGTGCAAAACCCTGATCCCAATTCAAGTGAGGTCGCAGGTATTGTAAAACATGACTTTGAATTCAGTGGTCAATTTCGTCTTGTTAATTCATCCGGAAACTTTCAAGGTCAAGCCTGGGAAATGTGGCAACGCCTAGGTGCAGATCATGTCATTTCACTGCAAATGAGCCCTCTTGGCGGCAATCGTTATGCGGTCTCCTACCAGTTAAAAGATACCGCCTTACGTGGACAGGTCAGTCGACAACAACGCTTTGAGGTGAATGCCAGTCAAATGCGTGCACTGAGCCACCATATATCCGATGAAGTCTACCAGCAACTCACCGGAACACGTGGTATCTTCTCAACAAAATTAGCGTATATCAAAGTGCAACGTCAAGGGGCTCAAGCGCGATACAGTTTGGAAGTCGCTGATCTGGATGGCTATAACCCACGACAATTACTGATCTCATCAGAACCGATTATGTCACCCACTTGGTCACCAGATGGCCGTCAAATTGCTTACGTTTCATTTGAACGCAAAAAACCACAAATTTTTCAGGTATCGGTCGAAACTGGACAAAGACGCTTGATCACCGACTTTACTGGTATCAATGGTGCTCCTGCTTGGTCACCTGATGGTCGTCAAATGACGGTGGTTTTATCTAAAACCGGCAGCCCCAAACTTTATACCGTTGATTTAGCAAGTGGTGCAATGCGTCAGGTCACTTTCGGAGATTCAATTGATACCGAACCACGTTATACACCAGATGGCCACTCAATTGTATTTACTTCTGGTCGCGGCGGATCACCACAAATTTATCGCTTATCACTAGCTGATGGTAGCATTACACGACTGACCTATGATGGCAACTATAATGCACGTGCAAGTATCACACCTAATAACCAAGATTTGGTCCTTATTCATCGTCAAGAAGATAAACGATTTAATATTGCTGTCCAACGCCTAGGTGGCTCACAAATCATGGCGATTACCCATTCCTCAATGGATGAATCACCAAGCGTTTCACCTAATGGTAAAATGGTTGCTTATGCCAGTACTGAAGGACATCAGGGTATTTTAGGTATCGCCTCTTTAGATGGTGCAATTCAAATCAAGTTACCATCGTCTGATGGAGATGTTCAGGAACCTGCATGGTCACCATTTTTAAGTTAATGCTGTTTCTTTTTCCTTTGACGATTTATTCCTGGAATGCAACTGGGCATGCGTTAATTATGGCGCTTGCCCTTCATAAAATGCCTCAAACAACTCAACATAGTTTATTAGCCCTTAACCATACCGCTCTGGATGGCATAAAACCGCAAAGCCTGCTTGAGGCATCGGTATGGCTGGATAGGTTTTATTCACCAAAATATCGATTTTTAAAAAAACTGCATTATATTGATACCCCCTTTGGTCAAGAAAAATATTTTCCTAAAAAACAGACCCAGTTTAATGCAATAGCAGCACTTCATTATGCACATTATGTTTTAGAATCTAGATATCACTCGGCTTTAGATAAGACCTTAGCACTTCGAATTTACCTCCATGTCATCGCTGATCTTCATCAACCAATGCATGCCATTTCTTATTATTCTAAACGGTTTCCACAAGGTGATAAGGGAGGCAACCGTTATCGAATAAAGGTATTTCATCGTCACACAAATCTACATCATTTTTGGGATGAAGCAGGTGGTTATTTACGAAAACAATCCTTAGCACACGCTTTTTTAGAATTAAAAGATAGACCTTGTCTCAAAAGTGATGGCATTTTCCAACCCCAAAAGTGGGCCGAACATAGTTACTATCTTGCAAGCCACAATGCATATTTTCCACCGAAACGACAAAATCTAATGGCAAGCTATCAAAGCCAAACAAAAGCACTTGCAAAAGAACAAATTCAAAGAGCAGCCTGTCGCATGGCCGCCACTTTGAACCATATCTATATCCACGGCTTAGATACTGTGGGATGATGGACGACCTAGCACCGCTTGGTCTTGCGAAGGTTTTGGAAACATGGTTTCTCGCCTACTCACAAAATCCAATCGAGCGCGAGCTGCAATTGGTTTAATTTCTTCAGCAGAAGATGCCTCCCTTGTTGTTTTTTTCTGGGCTTTTAACGCTGAAGCTCCCCATGACATGGAAAAGAGGCTCAACCTCTTGGGAACTTTTGCTTGAGTTTTGAACGTATCCACAAGAATTTTCCCTAGATCTTCAGCAGATTGATGATAACATTTATCAATGATATCTTGATTATCGATTAATAGTTTTTCTAGCTCTAGCGCAACCTGTGCGTGCGCGGTTTGAGCTTTATAAATCTTATTGTGATAGCCTTTGAGTAATTCCAATGAAAGTGCCAGAGGTTTTTCAAAAAGAATCGTTTGCATGAACACGCTAGAAAAATTACCCAGTCCATAAAGTCTTGCAGCCAATTGTGCAAAATTAGCCATCTCGGAGATGCTAGTGCGCGCAAAAGATAAATCTAATAATATCTCAAGTGCATGTTCATCTGCTAATAAATGATGACCATCTTCCAATGCTGATAAGGCTTGAATCAAAGGTTCGATTATCTCAAGCTGTGGATGTTCAATCAGCTTTTGTCCTATTTTTTCAAGAATTTGTGGATTTTTATCATAATGGTGGGCAAAAATTTGTTTTATTTGCTTGGCTGCTTCACTTTGCGGAACTAAGTTGGATATGCTTTCTTCTTCATCTTGTTTAAACTCATGTTCGGCAAAGTCATGCGGAGATGACTCTATGAACTGATGCGTCAGGATAAGACTAGGATCAACAATATATTTGCTAAATAGTTCCATATCTGCACTGATAGCCTTCAAATCTTCTAAATGAGGTTTAAGGAGGCTGCTATTTTTTATCACCTCAACAAATAAATCATGATTTGCATCTTTATTTTGCCAAAGTATTTCACAAAGGGCAAAGATATTATTGATATGCTCATCTGCTTCTGCTGTTTGCATATGTCCTGATAAAAAAAGCATCCCCAACGTTTTTGACTGTTGATCAAGGGCGTCAGCAGACCAGAGTTTGTCTAGCAGTTGTAAGATTTTTCTAACCGAGTCAACATTTCTCGGATTCTGCAGGTAATCATGTATTCCTTTAGCAGCAGGAATGTATTTAATAAATCGAGATAATTTTAGAAAATTGTCATCATCTAAGAGTTTTTTAAAAATAATGTCATAATGATGACCATTTATGGACCATAACTTCACCAAAGGTTCATAATCAAGTTCCAGGCTTGAGGCGGCTTGATAAGCCAAATGACCCGCATATAAAAGCCAACCTGAGACAAGACCAAGTGATAATATAGCAGCCACACTTACAATACCAATGGTGAGTGATGATGAGATACCCAAACTAAGCCATAAAGAAGCAAATAGACTTGGATATGCAGATAATATAACAGCAGCAATCTCAGCAAGAATAAGCGAGCTAATCACTGAGGTGATTAGCCAATGGCTGTAATTCCAAGTTTTTAGCCAAAGCTTATACCAATGGGGACTTGCTTCAGTGACATTAAATTGTAGCTCACTATAATCCATATTTTGCATTGCATTCCTTTAAAATCATTAAAATGAATCCAACATACCTTAAATCTAGGGCAAAAGCTATACCATAAAACCATAAAAAACACTCACTTTTACTTCAGCATGATAATTCTTTTCTTAGTCACCACTAGATTTATTGCCTTTTTTTAAGTTTTTTCGACAAAAAATCAAAAAAATATTATATTAAATCTCCGTTTGAAAAAAGATACCTTAATGTCTCAAAATCAGTACAATCATTTTTTAGATATCATTAAAATTAACGAACTACAGCAATTAAATCAGCTAATTGAACTTGCGCCAGAGCAAGTCAAAACAATGATCTTGGCAAATAAGTGTGCTGCATTTCACATGGCTGCGATTAATGGTCATCTGCTCATTTTAAATCGTTTAATAGAACTTATACCAAGCAAAGTATTAGACATCATCAAAGAATATAATTTTTCTACATTTCGCGAGACTGCCTATCATGGTCATCTTGCTATTTTAAATCGTTTAATCGATCTGACCCCAAACCTGATACAAGCCATGATAGCTGCACAAGATTTTTTCGCCTTTCGTATCGCAGCTGCAAATGGCCATCTCTCAATTCTCAATCGTCTTATTGAACTTAGCTCTTCAGCGCAAGTAAGAAATATGCTCACTGCAAATTGCTATTCTGCCTTCATTGAGGCAGCTAGAAATGGTCATCTTTTAATTTTAAATCGGCTCATAGAACTATCGCCTGAATTGGTAGAACCGATGATCGAGGCAAAAAACTTTTCAATTTTTCGCGGTGCTGTTGTTCATGGACATCTTCTGATTGTCAATCGCTTAATTGAACTTAGACCAGAAAAATTAGATGAGATGCTTAAAGTGAATCATTTTACTACTTTTCGTGAAGCTGCAAGCCATGGACATCTTCCCATTTTCAATCGTCTCATTGAGCTCGCTTCAACAGAGCAAATACAAGCCATGATCGAGGCGAAAAATTTTTCAGCATTTCGTGACGCTGCTAGAAATGATCATTTTTCGATTGTTGAACGATTAATAGCGCTATCTCCCCATCAAGTAGCCCGTATGATTTCAGCAGATGACTTTGATGTATTCCGTTGGGCTAGTAAAAAAGCGAATATCCTATTTATCAAGCGACTCATTGAGCTTGTGCCAGAGCTAATAGAAGACATGGTCGCAGCAGATAAGTTCTCTGCATTTCGTGATGCTGCATTTCGCGGCCAGTTAGACATCCTCAATTACTTGATTGAACTTGCGCCAAAACATTTAGACAGCATGATAGCAGCAAATCATTATTCGGCATTTCGTTGGGCTGCTTTCAATAGCCATTTTCCAATTTTAGAACGACTGATTCATCTTGCACCAGAACACTTAGACAGCATGATAGCATCAGAAGAGTTTACTGCTTTTCGTGTTGCTGCGGGTGAAGGAAACCTTCAGGTCTTGTCACTTCTGATTGATCTGGCACCAAAGCTGGTGCAAGAAATGATAGCTTCAAAAAATTTTGATGCCTTTCGTGAGGCAGCATTTAATGGTCATCTTCCGATTATCAATCATCTTATTGAGCTTGCACCAGCGCAAGTTCAAGACATGATTGCAGCGCTAGATGATTTTTCTGCTTGTAATGCCTTTTATACAGCAATTAGTCATGATCATCTTCCCCTTTTACAACAATTAATTAAGTATGCACCCCGGATAGAAAAATTGATTGAAGCAGAAGGGTTTTATGCATTTCGTCTTGCCACAAGTGGCAAGCATATTTCAGTGATTAATTACTTTTTAGCTTACTCAAATGTATTTGCTTATGCCGAGATTCATATGCACAAATATGGCATACTGATAAGTTCTTTTATCACTTCCACCCTAGACCATATACGACATCAAAAAGAAAGTTTGATGAGCACGTCAGCAGATGCCGTTTTGGATTTGATAGACACCGATAATAGCAAATTGTACTTTTACATGATGAGACATCTCATTCGTCAAAATAATGCGACCGCACTAACACAATTACAATTTTTAGCAGAAATTCCAAGCATTAGAAATTTAGCCCATAAAACAATTACACCAGATAAACCCAATGAATTATTACGTCTTGCCATGCAAATGGGGAATCACGACGCCACAAGAATCCTACTTGCCATCACTGATGTCCAATTATTAGCCCAATCCCATGATTATTATCCTGAGGAGCAAGCGCATGGCATTGATTTAAGAGCGCTTGCTAAAGACCATGAATCTTCAATAAACGCCTTAACTCGCAATGAAGAATGTCGACTAAATGCCGCTTTAAAATACTATCAGCCAAAAATCGCTGAACATGGTATTGATCAAATCATCCAAACATTGAGAAAAATCTTAATACAACGCTATCAAGCGCGCCCTGCCACAATCACAACACAAGATGAGAAAGATATTAAACTACCTGTTGACTGGACCATATTTCAAGCCTTGGACTTATCAGCTGACAGCAAAGCCCAAGCCCTTAAGGCTTATTATCAACATCCAGACCATACAGCCTATCGTTACATCAGCAAACCCAATCCTTGGATTGATGCCCAAGCCCCTTTTGCTATAGCAGATGAACAAGGTGCTTACTCTAGTTTTGAAGCTTATTTACCCCTAATTGCCTTGCAATTTTTAGCTGCAATTGATGAAGATTTTCCAGCTAGCGAAGGATATACAATTGATTCTCGCTTTGAGTTGTTTATCCATGAATTGGCATCAATTGGTCGGGCACATAATTGGGATAGTTCTCGTATGAATCCACGAACTGGACAGATAGAGGCCTTTGATGATTTAGAGGCTGACAATCCCAGTTGCTTTTCAGGGGGAAAGCGACGACTGTTTCAATCTGTTCAAGGTCATGCTTTATTCAATATCTTAAACACCGATATCATCAATCAAGAACAAAGAGATTTTGTCAGAGCGCATTTCATGGCCACAATCACAGATCAAAACTGTCAAGCCCTACTGGGTGCATGGACGGAAATCTGTGAACTAGGCTATTCTACAAATACTGCACTTGATGAATTAGACATACCATTAACTAAACAAATGCAATTCATTGAAACACTCAGAGAAAAATATCAAGATCAGTTCGATGCTGATCCAATTTTTTATCTACGCATCCAACATGGTTTTATGAAATCCACAACATTTACAAACCATGCAAGTAAATTTGGTGGTGAAATAGATTTACTCGAGCTACTTGAACAAAAAGTAAAAAGTCTTGCAGCCCATCAAGTATCAACAGATAAAACTACAGCCCAAGGATTTCAATTTTTTCAAGCCTTGCAAACACAACACACTGATACCGCTAAAATAAGCCCTTCACTATCATGAGCATAACACCATCATTGGCTATCAGAGTTCAAGGCCTACTGAATCATGTAAGTCGAGATAATAGTTCAGACTCTTCATTGTCAACTGAATTATCTTCAAAAGTCCAAGCGGAATATTTACTTATTAGACTCAAATAACGGTCTTTATCGGCAAGTTTTTCTGCTTCTGGTGTTTTAGAAGATAAGCACGCATCATCTGCTTGCTGTTCTTGAACAGCACTCATCTTAACTGTATCAAGTGTGTCAAGCTCTTGCATATTTTCTCGAAGTTCCAAAGCGATTGTTAATGCAAGCTGACGAGCTTGCTCTAATTCAACTAAGTGACTATGAAACTTATTTCCTTTTTCAATTAACTCTGCTTCCAATTTTAAATTTTCAGCGACCAAATTTTCGATGCTTTTCGGAACATTTTCAAGAACATGAACCAATTTTAAAAACCGACTTTCTAATGCTTGATATTGCAAGTTCATGAAAATGATAACGTTTAAAGCAATTGTGCCAATGATGAATAATATTGGATTGGCAAGAATAAGTGATGCAATACTTATTCCAAAAATTAACATATAAAGCATGATTTGCTTAAATAATCCCAACTGACCATAAGTACTGGCAAGCGCATCTAAATGACTTAAGTGTGCTAAGAAATCCTGTCTTAATACCTTAACGTGGTTTGTCTTAGCTTTATCTGTTGAAAACTGGCTTGCACTTCCTGTTGCTTTTTTCATTTAATACCCCATCTTTTCTAAATGTTAACCTATAAATAGGTCATTATGCTTATAAAATGAACTCTTAAAAAATATCAAATCGAATGGTTTTGCCTTTCAGACTACCTTTTGCAGTAGTAAATTTAGGCCCTTTTACAGGCCATTTTAACACCACTCGTTCCTTACACTTTGTTTTAGCTAAAGTAATAAGCGCTTCAACGTCTTGATTTGGTTCTACAAGTGTTTGCAATACCTGTAAGTGTTGTTTTACCAAGGCATGTTTTTGACGCGCAGGATGCATCGGATCAAGATAAATCACATCAGCATATTCTGCCGGAGTTAAATTGTTTAGATAATCATAGGCATCTATCCACATGAGCGTCATTCTAGACTTCAGCATATCATCACTTAATCTTTGATGGGCATCCTCAAGCAATGCAGCCATCACTGGATGCTTTTCCACTAAAGTCACATGCGCGCCAGCTCTGGCCAACAACATTGCATCCTTACCCCAACCAGCAGTTAAGTCCAAAATACAGGGATTATTTTTTGTTGCAAGACACGCCCGAATAAGTGGATCTTTTCCTAAGGCACCATGGGCGCGCTTAAGCCACTTGTTATCATTCCAATCTATACCAAGTTTTTGTTTTGATGAATTCAGATAAAAAAGCCCCTCAACTTCTAATTGAAGACGAGGGTAAGCTGCTTGATCAATTATAAAACCATAATGCTTAGCGAGTGCCATTGCTCTTGATCGAAGAGACTCCTCAGCATAGCCTAAAAAATAGTTCATCTACTCAAAGAAACAATGGATTGAAGTTGAGTCTGAAGGGTTTGTAACAAATTCAGGCGATTTTGTCTCAAGGCCAAATCATCGGCCATCACAAATACATGCTCAAAAAACGCAGTTAATGGCTGAGATAAAGCCAATAAATGGGCAAAAGCTTGAGGATAATTTTTAAGACTTAAATCCTGCTCAAGTTTTGTAGCCAAATCTTGCATCGAAAACCAAAGATTTTTTTCAGCCTGCTCTTCTAATAATCTTGGATCAACAGACCCAAGCGTCATATTTGCTTGTGCTAAAATTTGCCCCACCCTTTTTGCTGATTGCAACAGCAATGCACTATGCTCATCGCGCTTAAAATCATGAAACGCGGCTAGACGCAAGGAACAATCATATAATCCATCAGATTCAACCTTCAACGCTGCTGCAATCGTCTCAGGTGCATAATCTAAATGTTGGAAAAAAGAGTGTAAACGTTCCAAGATAAACTGTTTTATTTCAGCCAATACATTGTTCTGAATACTCAGAAAACCATATTGTGCAGCAGCAATTGACAGTAGCTCATTTAAGCGCAATTGATTCGGCTGTTGTAGCAACAAGCGCACAATCGCCAAAGCATGTCGACGCAATTTATAAGGATCTTTTTCACCATTAGGTTTTAAGCCAATCGCAAAAATACCGACTAAGGTGTCAAGCCTATCTGCTAAAGAGAGAATAAAACCAATATTAGTTTCAGGTAAAACATCCCCTGAAAATCGTGGCAAATATTGCTCCAATAAAGCTTTAGCAACGACTTCTTTTTCAGCATCAGCTTTTGCATAATAATATCCAATTAATCCTTGCAATTCAGGAAACTCGTTGACCAAACTGGTCATCAGATCTGATTTACTCAAATC
>RGPR01000110.1 GCA_010030245.1 Gammaproteobacteria bacterium | reverse complement strand
CTCTTTGTTGCTGCAGAAAAAGGACATCTTGGAATCGTTCAAGCATTACTAGAAAGCGGAGCAACCGTCAATCAACCCATAAGCGATGGCACAACCCCTCTTTATATGGCGGCATATAACGCGCATCTTGGAATCGTTCAAGCATTACTAGAAAGCGGAGCAAACGTCAATCAACCCATGAGGGATGGCTTCACCCCGCTCTTTGTTGCTGCAGAAAACGGACATATTGAAATCGTTCAAGCATTACTAGAAAGCGGAACAAACGTCAATCAACCCACCAGTGATGGCATACCCCCTCTCTATATTGCTGCACAAAACGGTCATCTTGATATTGTGCAGCAACTGTTAACACATCCCGAAATAGATATAACAATACCGTTTCAATCTACAAAAGATGCTCTGATAAAGTTTGCTCAAAATAAAACAACAACTGAAAACCCAGTAAAAGAGCGAATGATGCAATTTATTGAAGCATACAAAACTTCAGACGAAGAGCAAACATGCATTAACATCACCCCGGAACAAATTGCGCATATTATGGGTCATGAATCTCTTGCAGAAATATTTGAAACTCACAAGGATCAGCATACTGATGGTCTCAAACCCTAAAGCACAAAAATATCTAAAGTTAGTGATAGCTAAGTGATTATCCCACATACCTTATTGTTGATGATTCATACAACTGATATAATACAGCATTATTTTTAATATCTTAGGTAATTATGTCCCTTGATCGTATTGTTAAAATTGTTGACCATGTGCTAGATGAAATGAAAGCGCAAAATATTGTTCAACTTGATGTCCGTGATAAAACCTCCATGACAGATACCATGTATATTTGTACAGGTCGCTCATCACGTCATGTTAGTGCGATTGCAGATGAATTGTTTCATGCCTTAAAAAAAGACGGTCATGCGCATATTCGCGTTTCTGGAACCGAAACTGGAGAATGGGCCTTAATTGATTGTGGTGATATCATCGTTCACGTCATGCAAGCTGAAACCCGTGCTAATTATAATCTTGAAGAACTTTGGTCTCAATTCCCGCCTGCTCCAACTAGCAATGCTTAAAATCACTGTTGTTGCAATTGGCCAAAAAATGCCCAAATGGGTGGATGAGGCTAGTTCGGAACTCATGAAGCGTTTGGATAGAAAAATTCAAATTGAATGGATTGAGTGTCCTCTAATTAAACGCACCAACCCACAACAACTGAGTCAAATTCTTGAAAAAGAATATCATCAAATGCTTGATTGTATTCCTAGTAAAGCTCATATTATAATTTTGGACGCCCAAGGTAAGCTTTACAGTAGTGAAGATTTGGCTGCAAGAATGTCATGTTTATTAAATTTGCATTCCCATTGGTGTATTTTGATTGGAGGCCCAGAAGGCCTTCATCCAGAATTAAAAGTCAAAGCTCATGAATCATGGTCTTTATCCAAACTCACTTTTCCGCATCCAATGGTGCGTTTGATTTTGCTTGAAAGCCTTTATCGTTCTTGGTGCATATTAAACAATCATCCCTATCATAAATAATCACAAATATGCGCAAAAAAAAAATTAATTTCAAACCCAAGAATGCAAAAAATATCGCCAATATTTTAAATTTCCGACTTCTTTTTTTGCAATGTTTTTTTGTTATCTTGGCATTTCTATTGATTACTCGTTTGGCATTTTTAACATGTTATCAATATAAATACTACGCTACTCTTTCTCTAAAAAACCAAATGAGCATCCTTCCGATTCCGCCACAACGTGGGATTATTATGGATAGGAATGGGGAGATACTTGCTGAAAATCAACCCGTATATGTTTTAGAACTTATTCCTGAACGTGTAAAAAACATTCAAACAAGCATCAAGCGTATCCGTAAATTATTACCATCTATTACAGATGAAGATATTGTACGTTTCGAAAAAGAACGTCGCCAACATCGGCGTGATGTCGCTATTCCTATAAAAATGAATTTAAATATGGATGAAGTGGCAACGTTCTCGAGCCACCAATACATGTTCCCAGGTATAGCCGTCAAAGCTAAATTGATGCGTTATTATCCTTTTAAAAAATATATGGCCCATGTACTAGGTTATGTGGGTCGTATTAATTTAAATGAATTAAAAAACATTGATAACGTCAATTACCAAGGAAGTGACTATATTGGTAAAATTGGTTTAGAAAAATATTATGAAGACTTGCTACATGGCAAAGTAGGCTATGAACAAGTTGAAACCAACGTTAATGGGAAAATCATTCGCGTTATCAATAAACAAGCGCCGATCGCAGGTCAAAAGATTTACCTCACATTAGATACAAAACTACAAGAGACTGCTTACAAAGCATTAAAGGGGTTAGAGGGTTCTGCTGTTTTGATTGATGTTAAATCAGGCGGGGTACTCGCCATGGTGAGTCGTCCAAGTTTTGATCCCAATCTTTTTGCCAAAGGCATTGCTGCTAAAGATTATCAACAACTCATATTATCGCCTCATCGTCCTTTATTCCATCGCGCAATTCGCGGCTTATACCCTCCTGCTTCGACAGTCAAACCGTTTATTGCCATTGCAGGACTGCATCAAGGCGTTGTTATACCGCAAATAGGAATTCATGATCCGGGTTGGTTTAGACTGCCTGGCGTGAAACACAATTACCGCGATTGGAAACGTAGCGGTCATGGTCCAACCAATCTTAAAAGAGCCATTATGGTTTCATGCGATACTTTCTTTTATCAACTTGGCAATAAGCTTGGGATCACTGCACTTTCACAGATGATGAAATCATTTGGTTTTGGACAATTGACGGGGATAGATTTACCTGAAGAAGTGGCCGGTTTAATGCCAGATCCTGCTTGGAAGCGTAGGGTCAAAAATCAAGGCTGGTATCCTGGTGACACCATCATCACCTCTATTGGCCAAGGCTTTTGGCTAGCCTCTCCTTTACAACTTGCCCATGCTGTTGCAACTTTAAGCCAACATGGTATTGGTTTCGAACCACACTTTTTAGATGCTACTGAAGATGAATATGGCCACAAAACACTATTTGAGGCAAAATCAAATTCTAGAATTGAACTAGACAACCCTGAACACTGGACATTTGTCCATGATGCCATGCATGCCGTGGTTAATACCCCAGAAGGCACCGGTTATATGAAATTTGGTCATAATACCAAATATCAAATTGCAGGAAAAACTGGTACAGCGCAAGTATATGCTTTAAGTCAGCATGATAACAATCAAAAGGTTATTGTTAAAAAAGAATTACGTGATCACTCCTGGTTTATTGCTTTTGCACCAGCGCAAAGACCACAAGTAGCAATTGCTGTGATGGTTGAGCATGATAGCAGTGCCGCACATGTTGCTCGAGCGGTTTTAGATCAATATTTTTCACTTTATAAAGATGAGTCACAAGATGAAACAAACGTCTAAACCCATTTATCGACTTACAAAGCTTGGATTGCATGTAGATTGGCTATTGTTTTTTTTGATTTTTCTTTTATCTGGCTTTGGTTTAATCATCTTATTTTCTGCGGCTAGCCAAAGTTATGCCGTCTTAGGTCGACAACTGATACGACTTGGTTTCGCCATATTACTGATGCTCATCCTGGCCTTTATTCCACCACATAAATATAAAAGTTTGACCCCTTACCTTTATGGTATTGGAATGGTGTTGCTAATAGCTGTGATGTTAATGGGTAAAATTGGTAAAGGTGCTCAGCGTTGGCTTGATTTAGGCATCTTTCGTTTTCAACCTTCTGAAATCATGAAGCTTGCTGTACCCATGATGCTTGCTTGGGTAATTGATAAACGTAAAATTCCGATGAATGTATCAACTCTCAGTATTTGTGGGATATTAATGCTCTTACCGTGTTTATTAATTGCCAAACAACCAGACTTGGGAACTGCAATCATGGTAGGTATTGCCGGCATAAGTGTTTTATTTGCAGCAGGGCTTGCTTGGCAGATTCTTGGCTTTTCGGCATTAACTGTCGCTATTTCTGCGCCATTTATTTGGCATATGCTCCATGAGTATCAAAAGAAACGTTTAATTACTTTAATTAATCCAGAACATGATCCCTTAGGCGCTGGCTACCATATCATTCAATCCAAGATTGCGATTGGTTCAGGTGGCTCGATGGGTAAAGGTTGGCTAATGGGGAGTCAAGCACATCTTAATTTTTTACCTGAGCACGCAACGGATTTCATATTTGCTGTGTGTGGCGAGGAATTCGGTCTAATTGGTGGTATTATCGTGATTAGCTTGTTAACCCTTATTAGCTTTAGGGGGCTTCAACTTGCCAATGAGGCGCATTCTATTTTCACTCGCTTACTAGCCACTAGCTTGATTTCAACATTTTTTATTTCTGGTTTTGTCAATATTGCAATGGTTATGGGTATGTTACCCGTTGTCGGGATTCCTTTGCCCTTAGTAAGTTATGGAGGAACAGCCATGTTAACATTTTTTGCCTTTTTTGGGGTTATTATGTCAATTGGCACCCATACCCTAATGTTTAAGGAAGAGCTAAATTAATTCTTAGCATGTGGGAGAATGCAATCAGATAAATTGAGGTGACACAGTTTAATCAACACTCTCAGCTGCTTTGAAATCCATGTCGGAATATTTGTAAAAAAAATCGCATACATTGAAATTTAAAGGCTTTATTGTTAATATTTCATGCATTTGTAGATTTTAATTTGATCAATCATTCCAAAATTCGAGGTAAAAATGCCACAAAACAATACCATGCGTCTCTGTATAGCTGCACAAAGTGATCGTATAGATGTCATTGTAAGATTACTACGCGCAGGTGCTATTCCTAATCAAGCTATGCAGGATGGGACCACCCCGCTCTTTATCGCGGCGGCTAGAGGTCATCTCGCTGTTGTTAACGCATTACTACATGCCGATGCTAATCCTAATCATGCTAGGCACGATGGTCCAACCCCTCTCTTAATTGCGGCACAAAACGGTCATCTCGCTGTCGTAGAAGCATTACTACGCGCAGGTGCTATTCCTAATCAAGCAATTGACGATGGTTTTACTCCTCTCTTAATTGTTGCACAAAACGGTCATCTCGCTATCGTTGAAGCATTACTTCGCGCAGGTGTTAATCCTAATCAAACTATTCATAATGGTGCCAACGCTCTTTGTATTGCAGCACAAAACGGTCACCACGCTGTTGTTCAAACATTAATTCGCGCAGGTGTTAATCCGAATCATATTATGGACAATGGTGCCAACGCTCTTTGTATTGCAGCACAAAAAAGTAATATCGCTATTGTTGAAGCATTATTAAGCGCAGGTACTAATCCTCATCATGCTATGCATGATGGCGCGACCCGTTGTTAAATTACTACGCGCAGGTGCTCATCCTAATCATACTATCCCTGATGGAAGCACCCCTGTCTTTATAGCAGCAGCGAGAGGTCATTGCGCTGTCATTGATGCATTACTTCGTGCAGGTGCTAATGCACACCATACAAGGCATGATGGAGCCACCCCGTTCTTTATTGCGGCACAACAAGGTCATCTGCAAGTCATTGAAGCATTACTTGATGCTGGTGCACTTATTAATCAAGCATGCACCGATGGTGGCTATACACCTCTCCATGTTGCTGCAGAAAATAATCATCTGGAAGTTATTGAAACATTATTAAGCACAGCAGGAGTAAGCTACAATACAGTCTCAAGAAGTGGCGCCACAGCACTTTTTATTGCTGCACAACAAGGTCATCTGGAGGCCGTTGAAGCATTACTTCGCGCAGGTG
>RGPR01000109.1 GCA_010030245.1 Gammaproteobacteria bacterium | reverse complement strand
CACAAGGTAAAAAAAATAGTTCATTGAAATGACAGAGGGCATCTAGTCTTTTAATTTTTTCAATATGTCCTAAATGGATGGGATTAAAACTACCACCATAAATCCCAATTGTTTGTATCATGGCTTTAAGCTCGCACAATATAGGAATAGGTATTGTAGTTTTTGCATGGCAAAACGAATGTGATGGGTTTTAAATTGAACGTCTATGTCTTGTAATAAGCATAATAATTGAGCGATAGTGTCTTTAGTTAAGCACTGACTCAATTTGATGAAAGATGCTGTTTGTTTGGGCCAGATTTTATGCTGTTGAAAAATGTCTTGAGAGCTATTGGGCGCTGTTTTTAAAGCATCAAGCACCATCAAGTTACGTTGGATAATCCATATTAAAAGACTGAGATCACTTGTTTTGATTTTATCAAGAAGGGTGATGATTTGATCGGGGCATTGATTCATCCAGGCATCGATTAAATCTTGAGTATCTTGGTGTTGAGAAAGACCGAGATGCGCTTGTATTTCATTTAATTCGAGCATTTTGGGCTCTGGATAATGCAAAATAAGTTTCTCAATCAACTGTTTCACTTGCATGTATATGAGTGATGTTTCTGTCCACCAAGAATGAATAGAAGGATCGAAGCTATAAGTTTTCCGGCTCATCTCGGCTTGAAAATAGAGCCATAAATCATGATTGAAAGGAGCGTAAAGACCGAACCATTCAAGTTTATTTGCAGTAATAAGTTTATCAAGATGGGGATGTTTGAAGATAGGGGTGCATAAAATATATAAATCCTCGTTATCTGGATTAAACTGAGGTAATTGTTTGGCATTTAACGAAGCTTTATCAAAGTGAATGAGATAGGCTTTCGGTTCTGGAAATAAACGATAATTTTGTTGCGTTTGAAGTAAAACTTCCCAGTCACTTGCATTTAGGATATCAATTGAATCTGTTTCATCAATTTGTTGTTGTTGAATGATTGTTTGGCAAAAATCATTTAATAGGTCAATGTCTTGGTATGAAACAAGTATGAAGCGGTTTTTGGTTTTAATGGTAGAGAGCTGCTTGAGCTGTATGCGTTTCATCATGATGGTATTTTATGATAGTGGGCGATTATGGCAACAATTTGACGTGCTGCCTCTGATTGCATTTCTTCTTGGAAGAAGTCTTGTTCATAATTAGAACCTAGTAAACGTTCAGAGTTCATGGTTACCAGTCGATTAACCGCAATTTGGGCGTTTGGAATACAATTTTCGCCATTTGAATTCATCACATGATATTTGACGATATAGTATAGTTGGAACTGTTTTGGGGTGGTACTGGAACTGATATTAGAGATTTGACGGTTAAATTGAACATCATCGATATAAATTTGCATGTTGGCATTTTTTTGAGAAGAATAGACTGAAACATGATAGGTTTTGAATTCATGCGCTATTGCTGTTAGCAGCTGTTGCTGATTTGCTGCTGCTGAAATATAGACCGTTTGAAAGGAAGCAGGTAATTGCTGCGTTCCTCTCAAGTGAAATCCACAACCGCTCAGGCTTAAGAGGGTTAGTAGCCAAAAATAAAGCCGTTTGCGCATATTAGCTAACGACAAAATTGATTAAATGACGGTGGGCCACCACGATTGATTTCATGATTTTTTGCCCTTCTATAAAGCTTGCCACTTCTTTTTTTGCTAAATCGAGCAATACATCTTCAGTTAAATGCAGTGAAGCCATCATGTCGCCACGCTTTTTACCATTGACCTGAATCACAAATAAAGCATCTTCTGTTTTTAATGCGCTTTTGTCAAATCTTGGCCATGGTGCATCAATGATGGTTTTCGTAAAGCCTAAATCATGCCATAACACATGACAAATATGCGGGGTGATTGGTGCCATGATCCGCAGCAAAATACTTATTCCTGAATAAATCAGAGCTTGATCGAGTGGGGTTTGATTTTCATAGCTGCTTAACTCATTGAGCATTTTCATGGAAGCCGAGACAATGGTATTAAATTGTTGCTTTTCATAATCATGTTGTACTTGCTGCAGTAGTTGGTGTATTTTTTGACGATGTTGTTTTTGATGATTTGAGGCCTCTGACCAGTCAACATGATCCATATCAAAACCATTGTCATTCATATCTTGAATGAGGGCATGATATTGATGGCAGAAATGCCAGACACGCTTGAGGAATCGATGTGAGCCTTCAACACCTGAATCTGACCATTCTAACGATTGTTCGGGTGGTGCTGCAAACATGATGAATAACCTTGCTGTATCAGCGCCATAGCGTTCAATCAAGGCTGTTGGGTCCACAGTATTGCCAAGTGATTTTGACATTTTATGACCATCTTTTAAGACCATGCCTTGAGTGAGTAAGCCTAAAAAAGGTTCATCAGAGTTGACTAAACCTTCATCTCTTAATAGCTTGTGAAAAAAACGAGCATATAAGAGGTGCATGGTCGCATGTTCTATGCCACCAATATACTGATCAACTGAGGTCCAGTATTTTGCGCGGTCGTCAAGCATGGCAGATGTTTGGCCTTTACAGGCAAAACGCGCATAATACCAAGAAGATTCCATAAAGGTATCAAAGGTATCTGTTTCACGTTTAGCTTCATCCCCACATTTTGGGCATGGGACATGTAAAAACTCAGGTGAATGCGCAAGAGGGGAGCCTTGAACCGTCCAATCGACAGTCTTTGGTAATTCTACAGGTAAATCTTCTTCTGGAACTGGTATTGTACCACACTGTTCACAGTAAATGATGGGGATAGGCGTACCCCAATAACGTTGTCTTGAAACGCCCCAATCGCGTAAACGATATTGGATTGTCCCCTTGCCACATTGCTTATTTTGAATAGCCTTAATGATATTGTGCTTGGCTAATGTTGATTCTTGGCCGTCAAACTCAGCACTATGTAATAGTTGCCCTTCACCAGTATAAGCACTCTTAGTAAAATCATGGCCCTGTGGAGCTGAAATAACCTGCTTGATGGCTAAGCCATAGCTATTGGCAAATTCAAAATCACGTTCGTCATGAGCGGGTACACTCATCACTGCACCTGTGCCATAATTCATTAATACAAAGTTTGCGATCCAAACAGGTAATTCTTCATTGGTAAATGGATGTATGGCTTTCATGCCTGAATCTATGCCACGTTTTTCTTGTTTGGCTAGATCAGCTTCAGCCATTTTTACACCCTGACAGCTTTTTATAAATGCATCAACGGTAGCATTGTCTTTAGCGATATTTTTGGCAATTGGATGATCGGGGGATATGGCAAGATAGCTTACACCGAAAAGGGTGTCTGGACGGGTGCTAAAAACTTTGATATTCGTTTTGTTATCTTTGAGTTGAAAGCTGATCTCAGCGCCTTCAGAGCGACCAATCCAATGACGTTGCATTTGTTTGACTTGTTCAGGCCAGTGGGGCAGGTTATCGAGTTCTTTTAATAATTCATCAGCATAATTGGTGATTTTTAAAAACCATTGTGATATTTCTTTATGTTCAACTAAGGCACCTGAACGCCAGCCTCTCCCATTGATGACTTGCTCATTGGCAAGTACGGTATTGTCAACCGGGTCCCAATTCACAATCGCATTTTTTTTGTAAACCAGCCCTTTTTCCAGTAAACGTAAGAAAAACCATTGTTCCCATTTGAAATAGCTCGGATCACAGGTGGCAAATTCTCGTCGCCAATCAATGGCAAGACCTAACTGCATTAATTGGGACTTCATGTTTTCAATATTTTTAATGGTCCATTCTGCAGGTGGAATACCATTTTTAATCGCTGCATTTTCAGCAGGTAAACCAAAAGCATCCCAACCCATCGGTTGTAATACATTTTTACCTAATGCGCGTTGGTAGCGTGAAATGACGTCGCCAATGGTGTAGTTGCGAACATGTCCCATATGCAGGCTGCCGCTTGGGTAAGGAAACATCGATAAACAGTAAAACTTTTCTTTATTGAGGTCTTCATTGGCATGAAAACAATTTTTCTTTGACCAATATTGTTGAGCACGAGATTCTACGTCTGACGGGGTATAATGTGATTCCATAATCATTTACAAAAATTTACTTAAGCATTAAGGATACAGTTTCTTACAGAAAGCAGCAATACTCTTGAAGAAATAGGCGAAAAAGGATTATACATATTAAGCATTTGTTGCTAAATCCGACATTTCTTCTGGCGTTTTTTTGAAGCCTAGTTGTTTGCCAACACCCAGGATAAAAAACAGCAAACAGATGCTTAAAATGGGCTTGTCACCCCATTTTACCCAGGCGGTGATGTCTTGATAAAGCGCAAGCCTAGCCGAGATATTTTGTTTTTGCCACAATCGGGCCTGGTTTAATACTTTACCTTCTTGATTGATAAGACTGGAAAGCCCATTGTTGTTGGCAAATACCAGTGAGCGATGACTCATTTTGGCAAGTGTTTTTGCCATTTGCAAATGCTGATATAAAGCTAAAGAATGGCCAAACCATGCGTCATCACTCATGGAGATAATCATACGGCTTTGAGATGCTTGTGATCGTAAAATTTCTGGGTAGGCAAGTTCATAACAAATAAGTGATGCCACTTGTTCTTGAAAGACATGGATGGGTGTTTGATTCTTTGGCCCTGGAATGGTATTGACTATTGGCACATTGAGCCATTGCATAAGTTTTAAAAACACATGAGGAACATATTCACCAAATGGAACAAGTTGTTGTTTAAGGTAGTTGCCACTTGCACGACCAAGTGCAATGCTACCATTGTAATAGTCATCATTCTCATTAGATGCTGATTGAGGAATACCTAAAATGACTGCACTGTTTTTGTTTTTGGCCATATAATCGATGCGTCTTAATTCATCACGCATGTAAGTGCTCGGTGCACTAATTGCTGCCTCAGGTAAAATGATTAGCTGTTTTTTTAGCAATAACTCTTTGATGCTTTGTAAATAATAGAAATAATTTTTCCAAAAAAAGGCTTCATCCCATTTTTCAAACATGGCCACATTGGCTTGAATGATTGATGTTGAAAAGCTTGCTTGAGCAGGGGTGGCTGTGGTTTGAGGGTAAATCTTAATCAGCAGAACTAACATAATTGGCAAGCATAAACTCAACTTGCGCAAACCATTTTGTAGCAGTCCGAGATAGATACTTGCAGCTATCCAACAGATGATGAAACCACATCCATAAATACCAACAAAGGGTAAGAGGCGTTGCAGTGGACTATCAATTGCTGATTGTCCCAGAAGCAACCAAGGGAAACCACCGAATATTTTGGCGCGCGCCCATTCAGATAAAATCCAGATACTGGCAAAAAGCAGTGCTTGCAAGAAGATACTATGTTGATGCATTAAACGTTTTTGAATGGTTGCCATAAGTCCATAAAAAACGCCAATATAGGCCATAAATAAAAGGGTTACCATCGCGGCAATCAGCGGATGCAAGTGCCCATAGGCATGAATACTGATATAAATCCAGGATAAGCCAGTGCTAGCAAGGCCAAGGCCAAATAAAAAACCATATTGAAAAGCTTGTTTTTGCTGATATAGGCCAGCAATAAAGACAATGATGATTAACAATAAGATTGAATTGTATTCAAAAGGAGAAAAACCTAAGGGATATAATCCCCCAAGAAGAAAAGGCCAGAAGTGCAATACTGTTTTGGAATTAAAAATAAACAATTGAGTCAAATTTTAAGTGAAAAAAATATTATACCCTTATCTCCTTATTTTCTCAAAAATACTTGTATCTGTCATTCCGGTGCGCCACGAAAGTGCACCTCCGCTAGCAGCTGAAAGTGCTGC
>RGPR01000108.1 GCA_010030245.1 Gammaproteobacteria bacterium | reverse complement strand
TATAGAAAAACTTGAGAAATTTATTGACTCAACAAAAAAGGCTATATCAACAGCAGAAACCAAGAATGAGAAGGGGCTTTTTTCAAGCGGTTTAGAGCTGGCTCATGCTAAAATAGAAGTCACCAAAAAATTAATAGGCTATCTTAAAGGTGGTGTTGCCGAGGCATTATCACGAGAAGATATAGAATTGATAAAACAGAGCGGCGCAATTACATTGATATTGCGTAATCAGGGTATTAATTTAGAAGCCATTCCCCAAATCCACACTCAGGGGGGAAGAAGATAGGCTGTTTACAGGCTTATGAGTCCCCTCATTTCACAGTGGGGGGATCGTTGAGAGCTAATCCAGTTGTTCAATTCGCTTCAAGTAAGATGTTCCACACAAAAACTCGGGATGATTGATCAGCGCCTATTGGTGAATAAGCTTCTTTTTAGGCCAAAAATGACCTAAAGAGATTAACATGCAATCAATTTCAGCAAATTTAAATTCGATAACTGGCAGAGTGCAAAAAAATAAGATACTATAGCTTAGAAAAATAATTAAACTAAGGATGGTTTAATGAACAGCAAAACATTTTCCCAACGATTTAATCGTGAATTAAGCTTAATAGGCTTTCCCGACGATTTAAACGAAAAAACCAAAGCTGTTGCAAAGGTTTTCGGCGTTTCAAGACACCTAGCCAATGCAATGCTATTTGGATATAGTCTGCCAAGCATGGAGCAACTCGATAAAATTGCTGAAATATTAGAGGTTTGCCCCCTTTGGTTAAGTGGTGAAACTGAACGACGCAAGAGTTATAGCAAAGAAGCACTTGCGACATTATAATTAAATGAGAATATCATGGAGTGCTTAAGCTTTTGTATTGCCGATCAGATTGATTTAAATCGTTTAGATGTTCACATGCGTGAAAAATATCCCGATTTTTTAGTCAGTCGTTCAAGAGATGTTTTGAAACTAAAAATGCAGAGCTTCAAGCCCATTTTGATTTATGTGTTTAATAATGGCACCGTGGTATCATGGGGTATCCAACGCTATCGTATTCGTCCCTATATCAAACAAATCAAAGACTTTTCTTTACGCCCAATTGCATTTGAAGTGCATGACGAGTTCAGTTACAGCCTCGGCAGCAAAACAGCAATTGGCCCACATGGCTTCTATGATGTCGATTGTTTAGTCATCGATCGTGACATTGATGACGAAGACATTCGTTTAAGTTTGTCTTATGGTTTTTCTCAATCAGTCAAACTGCAGTACTTTGAAACCTTACAAGAAAATTTAATTGAAAAATTCAGCCCCTATATCAGTAATCTATCCAATAAAGGGGAAATGTTTTTGAGCCGGAATGCAATTCGCCAAATTATCGGTGAAATTCTAATCGCCAAAAGCGAAATGAATTTACTGAGTAATTTTTTATATCACCCTAAATTTTTCTGGCGTCATCCGAGTCTTGAAGAATACTATATTCTGTTAGAACGCTACTTGCATATTCAACGACGTATCAATGCGATTAACCATCGCTTAGACACACTTAATGAAATTTTTGACATGTTTAATGGTTACCTTGAAACACGTCATTCAACAAGTTTAGAGCTTATCATTATTGCGCTCATTGCTATCGAAATCATTTTTGGCGTTATCAATTTCCATTTTTAGGTTCCTCAATGCAACAATCCTGGTTTGGCAATTTTAAAACAGAAGCCCTTGGCGGTCTTGCAATTTTCTTTTCCCTTTGGGCTATTAGTTTTCTTTACGCTGACATTATGAAAGGATTTGGCTTTCCTTTTGAACAATGGTTTTTTAATATTTGTTTACTCATGGCCAGCGGTTGTATTTTAAGCGCCCTTTTTCTTAAGCAGCCTTTTGTAATAGCGCCTGGCTTAAGCATGGGATTTTTTGCCTACAATCATATTCTACCCCAAGCAAGCCAACTAAATTTTTTTGTTTGTGTTATTTTAAGTGGCATCGCATTAACACTCGTCAGTTTTTCTAAATTAATTCGCCAAACGCAGTCTTTGCTCCCCTTATATCTTCAGCAAACCTTAAGTATTGGTATAGGTCTATTGTTTTTACACATTAGTCTTGAAAAACAAATAGCCCTTCACTCGGATCTAGCCTCTAACTGTTTATATGTATTAGCTATCTTGAGCTTAATTTATTTTCGTCTTCGCCAAAACCGCTTTGGTGTATTGCTGACGGTTATCTTAATTTTTGGCCTAAGTTGCTTTGTTTACGGGCGACCAGAGCCTAAATTTTTTCAGCTGCCACAAGCCATGCATACCCTTTGGGGGACGCAACTAGGCACGCTAAATATGCTCAAATTATGTCAACAAACAATTGAACTTGTACTTTTTAGTTTTTTTGATGGTGCTATTGGCGTGCTATGTTTACAACAAATTCAGCACATGATGCACTTAAATATCAAACCACACAATTTAGCCAACACTTATCGCTGTGTAGGGCTGAATAATATACTTTCTGGCCTCATTCTTGGCGGGCCAAATACAATCTATATTGAAAGTGCCATTGGCCTCCAAGTTGGCGCCCGTCATACGCTATCAATTTTATTTGTGGCACTATTTTTTATTATTTTCATGTTTTGTTTACCGATTGGCCTCATGATACCTAAGGAATTATTTCACGGTATTTTAGGATTTATTGGATTATCATTACTAAGTCCCATTTATCAATTGAAACATAATAAAACCATTGAAAATGTATTTGTCTTCATGCTCGTTTTTATCATGGTGTTCAGCCAATCGATTCTAAATGGTTTAATTGCAGGCATCATCATTCATTTTCTATTCTCGCTTCAACAAAAGTCCCCAATCCCAAAAATTCAGTATATCACCACCGCCTTGGCAATTTTTAGTCTCCTTTTTAGCGTTTTTGAACTATAATAACGACGACAATGATTTTTCTGAGATAATGATGCATATTTTAGAGCTTGCCCACTTAAACCGCGAACAATTCAAACAAGTGCAGGATTTGCAACAACTTGTTTATCAAAAACATCACTCGAGTCCGCCTGTATATTGGCATATTGTCAGACGTATACGCCCTGTCACTTGCAATATCTTATGCTACAATGGCAGCCAATTGATTGGGTTTGTCAGTCGGTTTTTATTTCATCCTGAGGAAATAGAGCTCTGTATCCTCATTCACCCCAATTTTGAGGCCCCTAACTTTGTTCGGCAAATGGTATATCCCATATTAAAATATATTCCTGCTGAATATCGAAAAAAACTGATTATTCCTTGCCCTCATGATCATAAACCACTTATCAAACCTGAGGCGAACTGGCAAATAAGCCACCATTCATATTATTTAAAATGGCAAGGGATTGCCAAAAAGCCCACTCATATTCCGGAACTAGTGATTGAAAAAGGCAGCATCGATGATTTTGAGCCTGCTCGCAACATCTTGAAAACATGTTTTCCAAATGGCACCGAAATGACCGTTGATATTTTTCAACATATCATTGCCGATACGTTTACCAATCTCTATACCCTTAAATTGTCAGATAAATTGATTGGTCTTGTTCAAATCAATCAGGAAGGATCTTGCTATCGTATTAGTGATTTATGTGTGCTGCCTGAATGCCAAGGCAAACGACTTGGTGTTTACCTTCTTAACACAATTATCTTTAAACTCTATCAACGCCAAAAGCCTATTGTACTCGAAGTTGATAGCAATAATCCCTCAATTTTTGCCTGGTATCAACGTCTTGGCTTTAAAACCATGAATACTCGTGATTTTTGGTATTGTCGTTTTCAAGAAATCTTTTGAAAAATCATCGCCATTGCTTAAATAGCTGGGTATAATACTGCAATCATATTTCTTAATAATTCATGACCATGAACTATACTGTTGCCGACCTTGCCAAACATCTTCAAACTGACTTTATAGGCGATGGCGCCACATTAATTTCAGGCCTTTCTAGCTTAGATGAAGTGGCATCTCATCACTTGGTATTTGCTGATGGTGAAGCCAATATTAAACGCGCATTCATATCTGAGGCTGCAGCAGTGATGCTGGCAACACCACCCGAACAAACGAATAAACCAGTGATTGTTTTCCCAAACCCCATGATGGCCTTTGTCGAGCTGATGGATCTTTTTTACCCAAGCCCAGAGCCCAAAAAAACCATTCATTCCAGTGCTGTGATTGGGGATAATGTCTCGATTGGTGAAGGGGCATCAATAGGTCCACAAGTAGTGATTGAAGATAATTGTGTCATTGGTAACAACGTCGTTATTCATCCCCAAGTGGTTATCCGTGAATCCTGCCACATTGGTAACGAATGCGAAATTCATCCTCAAGTATGTCTATACCCCAACACCATTTTGCAAGATAAAGTCACTATTCACGCTGGAAGCATCATTGGCTCTGATGGCTTTGGCTACAAAATGTTTGAAGGTATACATCACAAAATACCCCATGTTGGACGTGTCATTATTGAAAGTCATGTCGAGATTGGTGCAAATACAGTCGTCGATAGAGCAACCCTTGGTAGCACTAAAATCGGCAAAGGCAGTAAAATTGATAATCTTGTTCAAATTGCCCACAATGTCAAATTAGGTGAACACAACATCATCTGCGCATTCACCGGTATTGCCGGCAGTAGCCAAAGTGGCAGACATGTGGTCTTTGCCGCGAATGTAGGGGTAAGCGACCACGTGACGATTGAAGATGAAGTTATTTTAGGCGCACGAGCTGGCGTACCACCCAAAAAAGTTCTTAAAAAAGGGTTAAATTATCTTGGCAATCCAGCCCGTCCAAAAGATAAAGCGATTGAACAAGAATTTTCAACGACCAGAATTCCTTTTATGCGCAAGCATATTCAAAACCTACAAGACAAAGTATCTGCCTTGGAAACTCAACTTGAAAAACTAAGCAGCGCAGATTGATGATGATGAAAAATATACCTTGTATTTTAGTAGATGGCTCTTCATTTTTTTATCGGGCTTTTCATGCTCTACCCCCATTGATCAATAGCAAAGGCATGCCAACTGGCGCTATTTATGGTGTGGCGAATATGGTCAAAAAACTCTTAAGCCAGTATCAGCCGACCTATTTTGCCGTTATTTTTGATGCCCCAGGGAAGACTTTTCGCAACGACATTTTTCCCGAATACAAGGCACACAGACCGCCTACACCAGCAGATCTAAAAGTACAATACCAACCCTTGGTCAACTTGTTAAAAACCATGGGTGTCATGGTTTATGCCATTCCAGGGGTGGAAGCAGATGATGTCATCGGCACCTTAGCACGCCAAGCTGAAGCTAAAGCTATCCCCGTTTGTATTGCCACCGGGGACAAGGATTTTGCTCAAGTTGTTGACCCATATGTTTGTCTGTACAACAGCATGTCTGAGCAATGGCTCGACGAAGCGCAGATTGAGCTAAAATACGGAATCAAACCTGATCAATTCATCGACTATTTAACCTTAACAGGTGATAGTGTCGATAATATTCCAGGTGTCCCAAAATGCGGGCCCAAAACTGCATGTAAATGGTTGCAAACTTATACAACACTGGATAAGCTGGTTGAAAATGCGTCCCAGATCACTGGGAAAGTAGGCGAATACCTCCGCAACAGCATTCCCCAGTTTGCAATCACAAGAGCACTGGTAACCATTAAATGTGACCTCGCCCTCGATTTTGGCTTAGAAGACTTAAGTCCGCAGCCCATTAATCAACAAGCATTGCAACAGCAATTAGAAGAACTTGAGTTTAAAACTTGGCTTAAACATTTGAGCCTGACAGCTGCGCCCATTGATGTGATTGTTGC
>RGPR01000107.1 GCA_010030245.1 Gammaproteobacteria bacterium | reverse complement strand
TCTTTTTGCTGTTGATAGTAAAAAATTTCTGCTGTATCAAAATCAAAAACAATTTGGGATACCCAATTTTGTCTTAAATGTCGATAGATATGTTGCACATTAATTTTCCCAGATAGAATTCGAATAAAATGTTCAATGGAACGAATAAGCACACTTGAGATCAAGGAATACCCACCAATCATATAAAAATCAACCATTCCTTTTGTATAGCGTTCTAAACATTTTTGGATAAGCCATTTACCTCCAGCTGTATAAGGTGATATTTCTGTTGCAGCAAAAAGATGTGTCATAAATCCTTGTTGTGACATTCGGTCATATAAAATCAAAATGACGCATGGACCAGCGCCGCTAGACGATATGATCCTCATTGTATCTTGGGTAAATACAATTTCGCTTTGCTGAACTTTACAAATATCTTTATCTAGATACCATGCGGATGGTGCTATACTTGGTTGAAACATAGAATTTAATTTCGTCATGTTGATCAAAATAATATTAGCATTATAACACACGAATATTTGGTTTGGAAAATAAGCATATTAACTAAAATACGCCTAGTTAAATTGTTGCAATAACTGATTTTGACATGGGTAAGTGGTTTAAAATGCAGCGACCAGGGCCATTAAAATGAAGCCCAAAATCACATAACTAAAGTGTTTTAAATTGCAGCATCTTTCGACTAAGACACAACGTTCCAAGCCATGTAGTGTGCCAAAATATAAAAAGGTGCCCGCAGATATGGCCATGCAAATTGGGCTAAATATTGATTGCTGGGCTGTGTTGTAATGATATCCAAGTAAGATGCCCATTGGGGTCATCAGTGCATAAAGTACAAATAGTATGTATGTGTTTTTTTGATTTAAGCCACTTTTGGTTAATTGCATGGCGATGGCAAAACCCTCTGCCCATTTGTGGGATATAATTGCTAAAAACAATACCACGAGCATCGATACCTCATTTGAAAGACCAAGCGCACTGCCTTCAAAAAAAGAATGAGCACTGAGCATGCCCCATGCAACTAGGATAAAAGCGTGTTTAGTGATTTGTTGGTGATAAAGCTCTTTGCCTAAATGTTCAAGCCATAAGAAAAAAAGAAAACTTAAACCGGCCAGTAAATAGCTTAATGGGTAATTTATGCCATGCTCTCGGAATAATGAATGACTTTCAGGTAGAAAATGCATCATGGCTGCCCCTAGAAAAACACCTGTGGCAATCGTTTCCCCAAAACTAAAATCATGGTGGTGATGGGCATGGGTAGCTTTCTTTTTCGTAAAAGGGAGCCAGGCTGAAGACAATACCAGCAAAAAAATGATGAGGCTAAAAAGTAAATTAAAGTATTTAAAATCCATTGTATGGGTCTATTGATTAAGTCGTCGACAGTATAGCAATTGTCGACTGTTCACTCAACACGCGAATGGTTTTAATTGATGCATGGAAGTTTTCACAATCTGTTTGAATTTGTTTTTGAAACCTTCCAATATCCTTGATTTCTTCTTTAAGAATCAAGTCAAATTGAATTTCTTGATTGAGATAATGAAGATTCCAATCAATAATTACCGGATAGTCTTTGCGCCATTTCTTAATCAGTTGTTGACTTATTTTTTCGGCATCTGGTAGGTCGTGATTTGCTGCCAGTGCTTCATCATCTTCTGGGTCAATGTGAACAATAACATCTTTAATGTGGGGGATGTGTTTCATTAATCGATGATGGACATTTTGTGCGATAAAATGACCGGCAGAAACCGAAATAAAGGGGTCAACCAATACATGCACATCAACATAGATATCTTGACCCATCAGACGAGTGCGAAGTTGATGAATTTTTTCAACCCCAGGCGTTTGATAGATGCAATCAGATATGGTTTCATGTGTTTCTATTTCAACACCTTTATCGATGAGTTGTTGGATACTTTCAAAGCTGTAATCCCATCCCATTTTAATAATGATGAGTCCAACAACAATCGCGGCAACATGATCAAGGCGATGCAGGCCTAGAATACTTAACAATATACCAATGACGACCACAATAGCAGTGAGTGCATCAGAACGGTGATGCCAAGCACAAGCTTTAAGTATTTCAGTATCAATTTCTTTATTCAAATGCATGGTATAACGAAACAATATCTCATTGGCTATTGCTGAGATCAGTGCTAAAACAAGTGCCATTGAGCTTGGTTGTTGAGGAAAGGGATGCATCATGCCTTTAAAGGCGTCAAGAGCGATAAAAAAGCCTGTAAAAATTAAAAAGATACTGATAAATAGGGTCAGGGCAGTTTCGATACGTTGGTGGCCATAAGGGTGCTCTGCATCAGCTTCCTGATGGCTCCAGTGTCCACCAATAATGACCATAAAGTCAATAATCAAATCCGATAGACTGTGTAAACCATCAGCGAATAAGGCATGTGATTGAAATAAAAAGCCGCCAATTGTTTTAAGGCCACCTAATAGGCCATTGACTAAAATAGCAAGATAGGCTGATTTTTTAATGGCTTTGTGTTTATGTTCGGCACTCATTCGGGTTCACTGAAAGTTATCAATTAATTTTAAGTGTAAAGTATGTTGCCATAAATTGGAAATATTATGTGATATCAACAAAGATGTGAAGCTGAAGAGGCTTGTCTAAAGCAAATGGCTACTGTATACTTATAAATCATCCAAAGCGGATGAATATAAATCTCACATGAATAGCTTGTGAACTGAGCTGCAAGTTTGAAGATGAGGCATATCAAGATATCATCTGGTCTATTTTGGAGTATTGATGGTGAGACGTCGATTTAGTCACTCAGGCATATATTTGTTACCAAATTTATTTACAACGTCTAGTTTATTCGCTGCATTCTATTCAATCGTCGCATCCTTAAAAAACCATTTTTATACAGCTGTTATTGCCATATTTATTGGCATGGTTGCTGATGGTTTAGATGGACGCATTGCAAGATTAACCAATACCCAGACAGATTTTGGGGCAGAGTATGATAGTTTGTCGGATATGGTCAGCTTTGGGGTTGCTCCAGCACTGCTGCTATACAGTTGGAATTTACAAACATTAGGTAAACTTGGTTGGTTAGTTGCTTTTATGTTCACAGCCGCGGTGGCACTTCGCTTGGCGCGTTTTAATGCCCAGCTTGATAAAGCGGATAAACGTTATTTCCAAGGATTAGCTTGCCCTGCAGGTGCAGCATTTGCTGCTTCTTGGGTGTTAATTTGCCATCATTTTCATTGGTCATGGACGTTGATCCCTTGGCTTACATTGGGCATTGCGGTATGCTGTTCTTTATTGATGGTTAGTAATATTCGTTACCATAGCTTCAAGCAGATTGATTTTAAAGGCAAAATTTCTTTTATGAAGGTGCTTTTGATGGTGATGGTTTTTATTGCTATCGCTTTAAATCCATCGATTATGATGTTTTTGATGACGCTTTCTTATGCCATCTCTGGCCCTGCTCAAACCCTGTACATGCGCCAAAAGGTTAGACAACTTCGTCGACGTGCTACTTAGTTTTCTTCATCAAATTTATTTTCTATCAGTTTAGTCAAGGCGGCCTTTAGTTCCTGTTCATCGTCGCCTTCAGCTGTGCATTCCAGAAAGTTGCCACATTTTGCACCGAGCATCATGATCCCCATGATGCTTTTACCGTTAACGATATGTTTGCCATAACTCACTTCAATTTTGCTGATAAATCTTGATGCCGTAGCTACAAATTTAGCAGAGGCGCGGGCATGCAGACCGAGTTGATTTTTTAATTCAAGGGAAAACTTTTCCATAATATGCTCATTAAAAAAAGGCTACTGTTTTGAACAAGCAATAGCCAGGATAACACGAGGAGATATACTTATTCTTGGTGATTTTGATGCTTATCTTTATTTTTTTGAAGTTGACGTTCTAGTTTTTCTAAGAGTAAATCAACTGCACTATACAGATCAACTGATTCTGCGTGTGCAATAATTTCGGATTGATTGAACAGTAACCTTGCCTGAGCAACTTGCTCTAGTTTTTCAACATTAAATGTCACATGACATGAATGGATAGTGTTGTAATGGTGTTGAAGCTTTGAAAACTTGTCTTCAGTAAAATGACGCAGTGCGTGTGTGACTTCAATACCATGACCTGTAATTTGAATATTCATAAAGCGCTCCATGCAAATATAAATCTTAATTTGAGTATAGCGTAATCTTCGCCCAGTCGCTATCATAGCGCAGCATTTTAAATTATTCTAGCGCCTTATATACAGCATTGCTGGGGATGTCGATATTATTAGGTAAAAAAAACGCAGCTCAAGGCTGCGCTAATATATCGAATTTGTATTACTTTACTTTCTTTTCTTTGAAAATTACAACTTTACGCACAACTGGATCATATTTTTTTAATTCTAATTTTTCTGGGGTGTTTTTAGAATTTTTCTTGGTTGTTTTGTAATAACCAGTACCAGCAGTTGATTCAAGTTTGATTACTCGTTTTTCTTTTGCCATTTGAAGCCTCTATAAAAAAATGGGTTTTAAATTTCGCCGTTCGCTCTTAAGTCTGCTAACACAGCTTCAATACCAACTTTGTCAATAACGCGCATGGCTTTGGTACTGAGCTTTAACCTGATAAAGCGATTTTCACTAGCGACCCAGTAACGGTGAGTTTGCATGTTTGGCAAAAAGCGACGTTTGGTTTTATTGTTCGCATGTGACACTTTGTTCCCTGTGGTAGGGCGTTTTTTTGTAATTTGACAAATCTTTGACATTGGATACTCCTGGAAAACATCTAAGTTTAAATGCTTATTCCATCAATAATAAAAGGAAACTTTATAGCAAAAAATGCCTCTGCTCGCAAGATGGAGAGCAAAAATTTATTGAAATTTACCATGTCTTTAACGTAATTGCAATTCTTTTGCGCAATAAAAAGCATGCTTTATTTTGCCTTGTGCTAAGAATTTTGTCATAATTGCGGCACTTTGTATCGTTAGAATGGTTGTTTATGAATAATCATATCAAAAGTTTCGTTATTCGTAATGGGCGCTGTGGCATACGCCAAAATCAAGCCTATCTCTATCATCTAGGTCATTTTTCTTTGAGTGCGCATACGCACCCTTGGTCTTTTGAGAGAATTTTTGATAGGGATGCGGATACCATTATCGAAATTGGGTTTGGCATGGGGCAATCACTTATTCAAATGGCAGAAATGATGCCTGAAAAAAATTTTATTGGGGTGGAAGTGCATCGCCCTGGTATTGGCCAGTTACTGGCTGAAGTTCATCATAGAGGTTTAAAGAATGTGCGCTTGATTCCATTTGATGCGGTTAGGGCTTTTCTTCATTATGTGCCTAAAAATAGCCTAGCCGGTATTCAAATTTATTTCCCCGATCCTTGGCCTAAAAAAAGACACCACAAACGTCGTTTGGTTCAGACAGCTTTTATTGAATTACTGAGCTCTTGTCTACGTCCAGGAGGGTATTTGCATTGTGCAACAGACTGGGAGCCATATGCACAATGGATGCTTGAACAAATTGCATCTTGTCAGCATTTAGTGAATCAAAGTCTTGATAATACCTTTGTGCCGAAGCCCTTATGGCGGCCAGAAACTAAATTTGAGCGTCGAGGAATAGGTCTTGGACATGGCGTTTATGATTTATTGTACGTGAAGAGTTGAGACGAGCCCTTTAATGATGTCTTGCATTTTGCTAAGATACTTAGGTTCATTTTTTTGTGTTCATCAATTTGACTTTCGGAGATTAATTACATGGGTTGGAATGATTCTGGAAATAAGAATCCCTGGGGCAATAGACAGCAGCCACCAGATTTAGAAGAAGCTTTAAGGAAATTGCAACGCCAAA
>RGPR01000106.1 GCA_010030245.1 Gammaproteobacteria bacterium | reverse complement strand
CTTGGTCATTAACTATGAACTCGCTTTTGATATGGAAACCCATACGCATCGCATTGGACGCACAGGTCGGGCCGGTCAAAAAGGTCTAGCAATCAGTTTAGTATCACCCAATCAAATGCACCTTTTACCTCATGAGCATGTCTTTTGGAGTCATGCTGACAAACTAAGCCCAACTGAAATGAGTTCAAAAATCCCAACGATGCTAACCCTCAATTTAGACCTTGGCAAAAAAGACAAATTAAGACCGGGAGATATTTTAGGTACTTTAGTCAAAGATGTCGGCATCCCTGTAGAAGCCATTGGTAAAATCAATATTCTACCTTTGCGCTCCTATGTTGCTATTCGTAATGAATTGGCTAAAAAAGTGTGTCATGCCTTGTCCAACAAAACCATTAAAGGCATGCCGGTTAAAACCCGTATCATTGGTTGCTAGACTTCTATTAAATGACGAATGTGATAAAATGATGTCCAACAATGACGAATTCTGTTAGATAATGAAAACCATACTTAAATCAAAAAAATTAAGTCATGTCTGTTATGACATACGTGGGCCAGTGATGGAGCTGGCTAAAAAAATGGAAGATGAAGGGCATCCCATTCTCAAATTAAATATCGGTAATTTAGGGGTTTTCGGCTTTGAAACACCCAATGAAATTATTCAGGATATCATTAAACATTTACCCCAATCTGCCGGCTACACCGACTCTAAAGGGATGTTTTCTGCAAGAAAAGCTGTCATGCATGAAATGCAAAATAAAAATGTTACGCATGTTGGGATTGATGATATTTATCTTGGCAATGGAGCCTCGGAGTTAATCACCATGAGCATGAATGCTTTGCTAAATGATGGTGATGAAGTCTTAATTCCCACGCCTGATTATCCTTTGTGGACGGCTGCAGTAAGTTTATCTGGTGGTACACCGATTCACTATATATGCGATGAACAAGCCAATTGGATGCCTGATTTAGATGATATTCGACAGAAAATCACTCCCCAAACCAAAGCCATCGTCATTATCAACCCCAATAATCCAACGGGTGC
The DNA here is from genome assembly GCA_010030245.1 of Gammaproteobacteria bacterium. Lineage (GTDB taxonomy): Bacteria > Pseudomonadota > Gammaproteobacteria > Legionellales > Legionellaceae > UBA2653. The sequence goes on along the minus strand of RGPR01000106.1, from coordinate 4,781 downwards.
ACTATACAGTGACGAGATGTTAAGGGCTATCCTCGAGATCGCCTATCAGCATGACTTAATTGTCTTTGCCGATGAAATCTATGATAAAATTCTATACGATGGTGCAACTCACACCGCAATTGCCTCATTAAGCCAAGATGTTTTGTGTTTAACCTTTAATGGTCTATCGAAAAATTATCGAGCCTGTGGTTTTCGAGCCGGATGGATGGTGATTTCAGGGCCTAAACAGTATGCCACTGATTTTATTGAAGGGCTTAATATGCTCGCTTCTATGCGCTTGTGTGCCAATGCGCCAGGACAATTTGCCATTCAAACCGCCTTAGGTGGGTATCAAAGTATTCAAGAATTAACCAACCCTAATGGACGCTTGTTTAAACAAAGAGAACTTGCTTATGACATGCTGACCGCCATTCCTGGTGTCAGTTGTGTCAAACCTAAGGCCGCTTTATATTTGTTCCCCAAATTATGTCCTAAACGATACCCAATAGCTGATGACAAAGCGTTTGCCTGTGAACTATTGAAACAAGAAAAGGTATTAATTGTACAAGGGTCCGGCTTTAACTTACCGACTCCTGACCATTTCCGTTTAGTATTTTTACCTTACGTTGAAGATTTGACAGAGGCGATTGATAGAATTGGTAATTTCCTTGACAATTATCACCATCGTTACTTCTAAATACGCATCTGGGCATGCCAATCACAGTTGACTCATACACATAAAATATTTATTTACCATATTAAAATTAAAACATGTTAACAATAAATGTCATGGATACTGCTAACCTGTAAAGGCCGCATATAAGGCGTCAACCTAAAAAAACTCATGAAGTAAAACAGATTTTACAGAAGAAACGACGCTCTATCTTTAAGAAACTCAATTGGCTCAAGGACTGTTGTAGCAGGTTTAGTGAAGGTAAGCATATCTTTATTTTTCTTTTGCGTAAAAAATACCCGCGCGATTTAAGCATATTGGCCGAAATCCATGGAGGCTTGGTGGGCATGTTACGTTTATAATCGCTTATTGGGGAAAAATCACGCCTTTTATGGCATTTCCAATAGAGATACGCAAGATTATTTATACACCAAATATCATTGAATCATTAAACAATACGTTACGGAAATCTTTTCGTAATCGAGGGCACTTTCTCACCGAAGGAGCTTTAATGAAAGTCCTATATTTAACGATTTAACAGATCTCTAAAAAATGAACAATGCCTATTCATGATTGGAAACAGGCCTTTAATCGTTTTGCGATTATGTATCCTGATCAATGTCCAGAAAAATTAATGAGTTACGTGTGATTTAATTTTCTCAATGTTGCCGGGATAACAGAGGCAAATGGACTCTGCCCTACGGGGCGTGTGGGTAAGACCATGGAGATTCATTTTTACGCAATAATATTTTTTACCACTCGCTATTTACACCGTTTAAAGGACTCCCCCGAACTCGCGCTCATATCATCTGATTTTTTTTCTTCTTCAGTGAGTTTAACTTCATCCAAGCTGTAAGGCTTTATTGTTGTAATTACTGTAAAAAATGTAGATGGTCTTTTAGCTATTCCTGAAGTTTCAGCTTCAGCAGATGGACTATCATGTTCAGTTCCTGCTGAATTGATTCCTAATTGAAACAATACTGCATTGATTTTGGGTTGAGTATTGCTTAAGAAATTTATTTTATTTTTATCGGGTATCACTGAGTGATCACCATTCACAACAAAATTGGACATATCTGCCAGGAAGGAATGAGCAACTTTTGTCAGTTCTTCAGAATTTTCTTTCATATAAGTTAAGAAATCAGGATACTTAAGTGCTTCAGTGAGCAAATTTTTGCGTCTACTAATTAAATAATCACTATAGGAGTTTGCTTCTGCAGGTATAAATGCATCAACGAATATTTCTATGTAGAAGTCTGGAAGTAACAGTAACTTAAACATGGTTAGAAATATTTCTTTTTTTAACTGCAGATTTTTATGGTGTGAGTCATCAATAATATCGCTTTTTTGGAAATATTTGCCCTCGATTACTAGGTCAAGCCAATTGTGGCATCTATAAGCAACAGGATAGGGCAACCTTCGAAGTTGATATACTGAAATTTGCGCACTGAACTCTGGGAATTGATTACCTCTCATTGAGGCAAATGCCCAATCACCATCAATTTTATAGACAATATTGTCTCTTCCTTTACCAACATTACCATTTTTTAAGTCCGCTTCATGTACAAAGTATGCCCCCATTGCGATATTTCCTAATCCTTTATAGGTTCCATTTGCAAACAACTCCTTTTGCCCTTCGGGTAGTGGTGCAAAACCAGGAATTTCTTTAGAGAGAACATAGAAGACACTTGAAATGGAATTAGAAGCCAAGCGTGTTTCAGTTTGGTTAGGAATAATTAATCTTAAAAATTCTTGTGCAAGCCATTCTCTCCGAGCTTTTGCTGGAGATTCCATTTCCTTTCGATACCAGATTACATCTGAGCCAGGAAGTAAACCTTTATCAACGGTATGGCTCATCTTCACCTGTGAATCAATTAAAGAAACAGATTCAAATTGAACCAAATCAATCGGAGATATTGTCATAAAAAATCCAGGGTTAGCAGAAGTTTTTTAATAGTACATCATATCACATAAATGATCAACGAGTCATTTAACACACAATTAAGATAATTATACTACACTTTAATTAAACATAAGATTACAGGGTTACTATTATGCCATTTAGAATTGATTTGAGAACCATGCAACAACCAAAATTATGGACTTCAGAAGTTAGTGATAAAGCTAAAATACTTCAAAAGTTCTATGATAGCCAAGATTCAGAGGGCTATGCGCAAAAACTGGCCGAGTTCCGTGAGGAGATTGCTTTGAAAGGTGCAACCAAAGATGAACATGATTTTCGCCTCACGGATGGTAAGATTTTTGAAATTATTGACACTGGAAAGCTAATATCAGTTCCAGTTCAGTTTATGGTTAAAGGCTCAGTAATTACCTGGTCATTTACTGCTCCAAAGGATGAAACTCATCAAAGTTGGCGTGATATGGTATTCAATACTGCTGCAGTTGCACATCAAAGTGTAGAACTGGGTTGTGAAACCTATTATAGAGGAAGTAATGCATACCATCTTAAAAAAATGCATTCTCATTCTGGAGAGTCGGATTTTAATCACAATCACTACAGACTAAAACAGGATCATCCAATTACTCCTAAAGAAGTGCAAGAGCATATGAGAGCATTTTATAACCAATCTAATGGGAAGAAATTTATTCCTGACTGGAAAGAGGTTGAAGAGATCATTGAGAAATTTAAGATATATTGGGCAGAGTACGAGTTAGATCCTCGCTATGCTAAATATTATCCATTAGATGAGCCAGTGGCTAGAGCAAATTTGTTTAAAGTAATTTTGGGTACACAAAATATAGAAGTTCAGCAGTTGGCTATAAATGATTTTCTTCTGCAATTAGGAGTTAATCTTGAACTTTTACCACAAACAAGCAAAAAACTTACTCTAGTACTTGATGCAATCTCACAACTTGGTGCAATGGACCCTAAAGCGATTGAAAAGCTTTATGAGGCTGCTGTTGTCCTAAAAAATGAGCCATTTCCGTCTCACTATATTTCTGCATTAGTAGCAGAGACGCACGTTTCACAAGAGTTTCCATTACAAGATTATAAGCCTTACGGGGAGTTACTCGAAGTATTCAATGAATTTACAGCAAGAGCTAATTTCTGCAAAGATTTCCATGCTATAAAAGGTATAGAGCCTCCCATGGATAATGAGGTGAACGAATCGTCACCTTATGTAGTATATCAAACAATCAATCTTGGTAGTGCTTCTGAAGGATCAAGTCTTGTTTCGAGTAAATCAATTCGAAGCGGAAGTCCTCGTGAGCAATATACAACAGCAATTGATCAGATACAGACCTTAGATGACGCAGTTGAATTTAAATTATTTGCACAAGCATTAACAAACAGATGTCGAAGTATTGATGATGCGATGTTGCGTGAGTTGACTCCAGAGGATTTTAGAAGAGCATTACGTTTATATAATGCGATGAAATGTTTAAATAATGGAATAGTGACAGATTCTGAAGGAAAACGATTTAATAAATCAATTTTCGACCAAGTAGTTCAACTTAAGTCAGAAATTAGTGGTTTGGTTAGTGTTGAGGAAGATCCAGGCCCTGCTATGACACATCTGTTTAATTGGATTCGAGAAGCGCCACCGAAATTAGAAGAATGGATAAAATGGGTTGAAACGAACGGTTCTAGAGGTTTGGGCTCTGAACTGGCTCATACACGCGAAGTATCTGGTCAACGTACCCGCTTTTTTGGTGTGATTATGGATGACCGTCCAGAAAGTGTCGCAAACGTATCGGCTTTGAGACCAAAAAGTGACGCCCCTAAAGATATGTTGTTATTTAATGTACAACAATATACCGGTTCAATTATGCACTTAATGGAAGATAGGACCTATCAATCCAAGGCAAAAGTGGGTATGTGTATCATTGAAATTTTAGAAAGTGAAAAATCATTGAGTAGCCTCGAAGAAGTTCTAGATTCAAATCCAGAATGGAATGCTAAGGAGATAACTGACCAACATATTAAAGGAGAATTAAAGCACCTGGTGGAAGAAACTCAGGAATTGCTGAAAAGTGACCTTTCGGCAAAGCTGTGATATGTATTAGCTCAAACTTAATCAATAAATGTCGCTGGTTTTACACCAAAACGAACAGCCAATTTTTTAATATGGGAAAGATTCAGTTGTCGTTTTCCATTTAAAATTTC
>RGPR01000105.1 GCA_010030245.1 Gammaproteobacteria bacterium | reverse complement strand
GAATAGCATCCAAATCCCCCGCAGGCTTGCTGGTATAATCTTGCGCAGTGATGGTTTCAAAGTAATATAGTGCTTTAAATTTTTCAGAGGTTGGCATCTTGTGTCTTCCTTACAAGAAATAAATTAGGACATAGATAATATATAGTGTACATATTGTCTCTTTTCAAGCCGCGCACTAAAATCACTGGCCAGCTTAGAGCCAAAAAAGGTTACTTGAATAATTTCTCGCTCACATCAGATTTATAAATAAAGGAGTAAAATTTCATAAAAGCAGTTTTGGGTTTAAAACCCATTTTTTCATGACCCGATCTGTTTATTCTTTTTTTAGTTTGATTTTGTTATGATGGCCCCATCAATTCAAATTCTATAATCGCCATGATCCCATTTAGTCATCAGGTATTACATCATTTTCAAACTAAAGATACATTACAAAAGCCCTTGCTTATCATATGTAATCAACAAAAAGAAGCTGATGAACTCAAATTCAATCTTGATTTTTTCCAAACACAAGGCATTGATATTCATGTATTTCCTGATTGGGAAACATTGGCTTATGATCAGTTCTCACCACATCAAGACATTATTTCAGAGCGACTGAGTCTCTTGTATGATTTATCTCATGATAAACCCATGGTTATAATCATCAGTTTAAATACCCTGCTCCATCGCTTGCCGCCTCACTCATTTTTAAACCAACATGTTTTTAAAATTAAAAAAGGTGAGTTGCTAGCTCTTACTAAATTCAAACAAAATCTCATTGATGCCCAATACCAACATGTATCGGTGGTTCAAGGGCATGGCGAATTCAATCCCAAAGGGTCATTGCTTGATGTCTACCCCATGGGCAGTGAAAGACCTATTCGTGTTGAATGGTTTGATAATGAGATAGAGAGTTTGCGCTATTTCGATATTCAAACCCAATTAAGCAAAGAAAAAGTTGATGAAATCAATATTTTGCCAGCTAAAGAATTTAGCCTGAATGAAGACAGTGTCCGTGAATTTCGCCAACGTTTTCGTGAGCTTTTTCCTGGAAACCCCAATCATTGCCCTGTATACGAGCATGTGTCCAATCAAAAACCGATGCAAGGACTTGAATACTATTTACCACTTTTTTTTGAAAACACTGTCACCTTATTCGATTATCTAGGCCCTCAATTTGAAATTTTATTTGACGACAGCCTTAAAGAACAAGCAAAAAAACTTTGGCAAGAAATCGATATTCGTTATGAACAACGTCGACATGATCTGACCCGCCCTATTTTGCCACCATCACAACTGTTTATTTCACCAACAGAACTTGAACAACAACTACATCAAAAAAAATGTTATACCCTTATCGCTCAAACGTCTACATCTGATGTCAACGTTCAGATTAAACGCCAAGATATACAAGCCCTTTCCGCCCTTAAACACCATATCAGTCATGAACACAAAAAACGTGTTCTGTTATTGGCATCAAGCTTAGGGCGACGTGAAGTCTTACATGATTTATGTAAAACCAGTGAGCTATATCCTGTACTTTTTGATGATTTTCAATCGTTTATCAATTCAGATGCACATTTAGGATTAATGCATGGTCCAATTAGCCAGGCTTTTTATTTTGAGACCTTAAATATTTTATGCATCACTGAATATGAAATTTTTGGTGAACAAATAGTTTTTCAACGTCAACGCAAAACCAAGCGTCAAATCAATACCCAAGAAAAATATATTAAAGACTTAAGTGAACTGAGCATGGGGATGCCTGTTGTCCATCTTGACTATGGTGTCGGACGCTATCAGGGGTTACAGCGTTTTTCTCATTTAGGCATTGATAATGAATTCTTAGTGATTAGCTATGCTCAAGCAGATAAAATCTATGTGCCAATCACCAAACTGAACCTTATCTCTAAATATAGTGCCCATGATAGCGATCATGCGCCATTACATAAATTGGGTCATGAGGCCTGGCAAAAAGAAAAAAAGAAAGCGGCTCTTAAAGTCCACGATATGGCAGTTGAACTCCTTGAAACCCAAGCAAAACGTCAAGCCCAAGCAGGCTTTAGTTATCAACTTGATTTACCATTATATGAACGCTTTTGTTCTAGCTTTCGTTTTAATGAAACAGAAGATCAACTCCAAAGCATCAACGCCATTTTAAAAGATTTACAAGCACCTCAACCGATGGATAGACTTGTCTGCGGCGATGTTGGTTTTGGTAAAACAGAAGTTGCAATGAGAGCCGCATTTGTTGTTGTGCAAAACTTAAGACAGGTTTGTGTCTTGGTACCGACCACCCTTCTCGCTAAACAGCATTATGAAACTTTTGTTGAGCGCTTTGCTGATTTCCCAATTAAAGTAGAACTCATTTCTCGCTTTAGAACTAAAAAAGAATCTGAAAATATACTCGAAGGCTTAAAGGATGCCAAAGTTGATATCTTAATTGGAACCCATAAACTTTTACAGCAAGATGTGCATTTTCATGACTTGGGGTTGCTCATCATCGATGAAGAGCATCGATTTGGCGTAAAACAAAAAGAATATTTAAAGAAAATCAAACATCAAGCAGATATTTTAAGTTTAACAGCAACCCCAATTCCAAGAACTTTAAATTTAGCCATGCATGGTATGCGTGATATTTCAATTATTTCGACCCCACCTGCTAAACGCCTTGCAATCAAAACTTTTTGGAATGAAAAAAGCCCAGGTTTGATTCGTGAAGCCATTTTGCGCGAAATTTTAAGGGGTGGACAGGTATTCTATCTGCATAATGAAATCTCAAGTATTGAGCGATTACGTAATGAAATCAGGTCTTTAGTGCCTGAAGCAAGTGTTGAATTTGCCCATGGTCAAATGAATGAGCGATTACTAGAAAACATCATGGCTGACTTCTATCACCAGCGTTTTAATGTCTTGGTTTGTACCACTATTATTGAAACCGGCATTGATATTCCAACCGCCAATACCATTATCATTGAAGGTGCGGACAGCTTAGGCCTTGCTCAATTGCATCAGCTAAGAGGACGGGTTGGACGTTCTCATCATCAAGCCTATGCATATTTACTTACCCCTGCAGCAGATTTAATCACCAGTGATGCTAAAAAACGCTTAGAGGCAATTGTCGGTCTTGAAGATTTGGGGGTTGGATTTACTTTAGCCATGCATGACATGGAAATTAGAGGTGCCGGAGAATTTCTAGGCGAGGAGCAAAGTGGCAATTTACATGCGATTGGTTTAAGCCTTTACATGGACATGCTTGAACAAGCAATTGATGATATCAAATCAGGGAAAATACCTCATTTTGATAAACTTAAACAAAAACAATGTGAATTAGATTTAAAGATTTCTGCAATCATTCCTGAAGATTACCTCAGTGATGTCAATGAACGCTTGGTCATTTACAAACGCATCAGCCATACAAAAAACGAACAAGAATTACATGATTTACAAGTAGAACTCGTTGACCGGTTTGGTTTATTTCCTGAACCGCTAAAAAATCTGATTGCCTCAACCCTTGTCAGAATGCAAGCCGAAGAGATAGGCGTAAAACGCATTGTAATCAATCAGGAGCAAGGGATTATAGAATTTGGAGAAGAACCTAAGATTGACGCAATGACTATTATCCAATTAATACAACAAGAGCCTCAAACCTACCAACTGAAAAATCAACAACAACTCTACTTTAAACTGGATGGAAAACTTAAGGCGATAGAAAAAATTCAGTCTATCGGAGATTTGTTACAAAAAGTGTCGATACGGCACTAATTAACAAACATAAAAAAAACCAGCCGAAGCTGGTTTTATACTACATATTCCTTTCATTAATCGCGGCTATTACCTGAGAGTGCAGTTAATAATTGTAAAAGGCTAATAAAGACGTTATAAATAGACACATATAAACCAACAGTTGCATTGATGTAGTTGGTTTCGCCACCATGAATAATCTGACTCGTTTGAAACAAAATCAAACCAGAAGAAAGCAACATGAAGGCCCCTGAAATCACCAATTGTAATGCGGTGACTTGAACAAACATCCCGATAAGCATCATGATAAAGACCACAAGCATCCCAGCAAACAAGAAACCACCCATATAACTAAAATCTTTTTGTGTGCTTAGTGCGTATGCTGATAAGCCAAGGAATATCATGCCGGTACCACCTAAGGCAGTGGCAATTAAATGCGCGCCATTTGGTATAGCCAATAGATACATATTCAGGATTGGACCTAAAGCAAATCCCATAAAACCTGTGAAGCCAAAAACGGCAACAATACCCATAGGACTGTTTTGTAGCATGCTGGTTAAAAATATCAGGCCATATGAGCCAATTAGGAACAAAATCGGATTAATAGACCGAATGCCCATCGAAATACTAATATAAGCCATTACTGCGCTAAATATTAAGGTCATTGCCAGTAACAAATAAGTATTTCTTAGGACCTTATTTGTTGCTAAAACCGAGTCCATCCGACGATTAAGAACGGATACGTCATTCTTGTTCATATTCAACTCCAATAGTTAAAAATCATATTTAATCTACACCTACTTATATTATAACACAAGACAAGATGCCCCAAGTTATTTTATACAGATAAATGCCTAAACAATATTTTTATATCCCATATTTTACAAAGATGTTTATATTTTGCTCGGAAAATAAAATCTGCATGACATCGGGATGAAATGGTTAGACGATGCTACATTAGTTAAAATAATGCCGGTATTTCGAGAAAATATTCAGTCCAATTCCTCAAACCACATAGAAGAAGCATTGGTGTCAAAAATTATACAAAGCATCAAAGTTTAAGTCCCTGACACTTTTTATAGCCCTTTTGAATTTAGAGTGGGTAAAGGCTTTTCATCGGGGCAATATAAATATTAAAAATGGATATGGAAAGCTTGTTTTCTGCCGCACTTGGTATTAGCACCCCTTGGTTTGTAAAATCGATTACATTTTGTCAAAGGATCAAAATTTACGGTCAAGGAAGATGACCGTGCAAAGCAGTATCCTGTTTATGATACGCAGGAAAAAGAATGGCGGCATCTGAATTTCTTTGAACACGAGTGTTATCTACGAGCCAGGGTAGCTCGAGTGAAATGACCCGATGGAAGCGTTCGTCTAATACAAGCACCTTGGCGTGTGCTGCAATTGGAGCATTAGTGCTACAGCTAGCAAAACACATGCCCATACACCAAGAGGCCAAACAGATTCATTCATCAGACCATAAAGTGTGGTCTATCTTAGATAAATATGTGGAAGGTGCTCGCACCATTGCTGATTACAGTGAGGTGGCTCAGCTTGGCATTGGTAAAACATCAATAGCATTTGTTACTGAGGGCAAGGGAATTAAAAAAGATTTTGAGGCGCATGGTGGCAAAGCAACTGCTATAACGGATGTTAGCGGTGACATCTCGCCTGCCTTTATTAAAGGCGTTTACGACAACTTACCTCAAGCTGAAATCACCTTTGATAAATGTCATATTTTAAAACGAATTAATGAAGCAGTTGATCAGGTTAGGCGCGCAGAATCCAAAGACAACCCATTACTTAAGGGTACGCGATTTATATTTTTAAAAAATGAGCAAAATCTTACGCAGGCACAACGTGATAAAAAAGAAGCATTGGTTTTACCATGCGCCAACTCAAGAGCAGTTTGAATACCTACTCAATGAATGGCATTCTTGGGCAATAGCCAACAAATTAAGCACCATGGATAAAGTTGCTCAAACAATAAAAAATTATTGGGATGGGATTGTTCAATGGAACAAATCACAGATAAATAACGGCGTGTTAGAGGGACTTAATTCGGTCGTTCAGGCTGCTAAAAAAAAGCGCGTGGTTATAAGGCTAAACATTTAAAACAATTATTTACTTGATCACAGGTG
>RGPR01000104.1 GCA_010030245.1 Gammaproteobacteria bacterium | reverse complement strand
CGCCGACACCGACCCCAAGGTGTTCACCCGCATCAACATGCATTTCACCGTGCGCGGCAAAGGCATTGCGCCGAATGTGGTCGAGCGCGCCATCAAGCTCAGCCACGACAAATACTGCTCGGCCAGCATCATGCTGGGTAAGACCGCAGAAATCACCACCAGCTTTGAGGTGATTGAAGCTTGAAGAGTTAAGGGGTCTTAAACCCCTGATAGCCGGTGCTTGACATGCGACAACGCTTTGCGATTGAGCAAAACTGTGCTTGCAGCAGCAAGGTTCGTCGCCGTAGACAGGCGATGTAGCGCCGCCCAGCTTAAATGCGGTGCGCCACCGTGGTCATGACTTTGGCGGCGAGCTTCATGGCCTCGGTAACCGGCGCAGGCAAAGGCATGGCACCGGCTTTTTGCGCGTCAGCCGCATGCTGCGCCTCGTCTTGCTTCATTTGATCGACAACAGCGCGTGAAGCCAGATCGGCCAGCGGCAAACGCTGCATGTGGTCTTGCAAATGCGCTTCCACCTGTCGCTCGGTTTCCACCACAAAGCCCAAGCTGAGCGCATCTCCACCTAACTTACCGGCGAGGTAGCCTAGGCCAAATGCACCGGCATACCACAGGGGATTCAGCAAGCTGGGACGCGCGCCCAAATCCGCCATGCGCGCCTCAGTCCAAGCCAGATGGTCGGTTTCCTCCTCGCTGGCGTGTTGGAAATGCGCTTTGAGCTGCGGGTTGCGCGTAGCCAGCGCCTGCGACGCGTACAAAGCCTGTGCGCACACCTCGCCCACGTGGTTGACCCGCATCAGCGCACCGGCCTCGCGGCGTTCGGTGTCATTCAAGGTCAAAGTGTTGATGCCCTGTGCCGGGTAGGCGCGTTGCGCGTGGTGCTTGGCAAACACGGTGCGCAGCGCGTTGTCCAGTGTCTTGAAAAAAATATCCATGGTTTGAGCTTAGCAGACGGTAAAAAAATAGAAACAAGAATTCATTAAATAAAAAAAGTAATCAAAAGAAAGTCATTTTTATTTTTCCTACTGTGGCATGAATACAGCATTGTCACAAGATTGAAACATGACAAAGTAAAGATAGACAAGTTTGCTGACAAAGCTTAACCCTCTTTTCAATCCTATGGAGTTTTAATCATGAAAAAATCACTTGTTGCTTTGGCAACTATGTCTGTCGTTGCCAGCGCTTTCGCTGATGTGGATGTTTCCGGTGGCATCAAAATGTATGGCGTGATCGATCAGGCTGTCACAAATCAAGCTTTAACCAGTGCAAACACCGGTGTAGATGCTAATTACAATGGTTTGTTTGCGGCTAATGCAACCAGTCGTATAGGTTTCAAAGGCCAACGTGACTTAAGTGAGGGTTTTAAAGGTATTTTCCAGGTTGAAATCCAAATAGACCCTGACACATCTACACTTCTCCCCTCTAAAAACCGTACAGCATTTGTCGGACTGCAAAGCTCAGAATCCGGCACACTGATGATGGGTACGATGGAGACAGCCGCTTATGAAACTTTCGGTATGGACGTGAATGGTCGTATCGAATACAAACCTCAGGTATGGCGCACCACCACTTCTCTTGATTTGCAAGACCGCGCTAATAACTCCATCAAGTACATCAGCCCGAAATTCGGTGGTGGTTTCAATGTGCACTTGCAGAAAAGCTTCAATGAGCAAGCCACAACAACTGGTGCCTATGGCACTACCGCCAATACATTTGCTGAGTTCGGTTCTTTAGCAGTGAAGTACGACTCAGAAGAATTAAAAGCTGCTTATGTTCACGATGCGACCAGCAATGCCTTAATGGGTTATAAGTTTGCCGGTCTCTCCAATGCAGGTGTTTCTACAACAGGCACCACTGATTATGCTTTGTACTACGGAATGGCCAGTACTGCAAGTGTAACAAATACCAACTTGGCAATTGTCGAAGACATACAACGAGACATTCTTTCGGTATCTTACAAATTTACCAATTTCACTTTGAATTATTTGTACGCAAAAAGCTACCAGAATGGAACTTATGGCGGCAGCAATACGACCAACACCTTTGGTATCAAGGTTCCGTACGAAAAATTCACAATTGCACTTAGTTATGGTACTGGCGTAGTGGATAGCTATGCTTCCTCAGCAACTAGCAGCCTTTCTGGTACTTATACAACAGCAACGGCGCCAACAGGTCGAGCCAAAGATGGAAATATCTCTGATACGACCTTGGGTGTTTACTACAACTTTGACAAATCAACCTCAGTGTATTTCTTAGGTAGCCGCAGCACCTCTTCAGTTGGTTTGTATGACGGTTCCAACACCACAGTTGCCATCGGCGGTCGCTACAACTTCTAATCTCCACTGAATAAGCTCCAAGGCTTAAACTTAAAACCGCTGCCTTGGCAGCGGTTTTTTTCATTGGATCATCCAATCAGTCTGTTAAAGCAGATTAAATTAAATAGCATGCGATCAAAATCAAGCAAAAAAAATACGAATATGCTGATGGCGAAAACCAAACCGACAGTCACAGCCAATTTGAATATGCAGTTTCAACTGGCTGTGTCATTTCACCGACAGCAACGTTGGAAGGAAGCTGCAGTTTTATATGAAAGCATTATTGCTGCGCAACCCGGTCATGCGGATGCATTGCATATGAGCGGCTGGTTGTATGCACAGGCAGGTGATCACGTGCAAGCGGTGAAACGTATCACACAAGCCATTGCCATCAATGCCAACCAATCCGCGTATTTCAATAATCGGGGTTTGGCTTACCAGGCTCAGCAGTTATTTGAAAAGGCTTTGGACGATTTTCAACAAGCCATTGAATTGCAACCCAACCTAGCGCAAGCACATTGCAATCTTGGCAACGTGTTGCAGGAGTTACAACGGCACCAAGATGCTTTGCCGTTTTTTGATCGCGCTATTGAGTTGCAGCCCGAATACGCAGATGCTTATTTCAATAGAGGAAATCTTTGGGTAGAAACTAAAAACCTTGATAAAGCAATTGAAGATTTTGATCGTGCACTTTGTATTTCTCCCAACGATGCAGATTTCAGATATAGCAAATCCATTGCATTGCTAACAGCAGGACAATATGAATTAGGTTGGGAGCTTCACGAAGATCGTTGGCAAAGAATATCTACAAAACACCTTAATCGTCAATTTTCAACGCCGTTATGGCTTGGCAATGAATCCATAAAAAATAAACGAATCTTGCTATACGCAGAACAAGGATTAGGTGACTCTATTCAGTTTATTAGATACGTGCCTATGGTTATTAAATTAGGTGCAACGGTATTTGTCGAAGTTCAACCTCAATTGATTCAACTTTTTCAAGAGATTCAAGACGATATTCACTGGATAAAAAAAGGTGAAAAATTACCTTCTGTGGACTTTCAATGCCCCTTAATGTCTTTACCGCGGGTTTTCAAAACAAACTTGTTCAGCATCCCATCATTTCCAAGCTACCTCTCAGTTAATAAAACAAAGAAAAAATATTGGGAGAATAAACTTGGATTAAAAAATAAGCCAAGAATAGGACTAGTTTGGAGTGGAAGCCTCATTCATAAAAATGATCAAAACAGAAGTATTTCTCTCGCTACTTTCAAAGCCATAATCTCTGACAAAGCTGATTTTTACAGCTTGCAGAATCAATACAGAAATAATGATGCTAAATTAATTCATGAAAATCCAAAAATAATAGATTACGCAGACGAGTTGAATAATTTTTCTGATACAGCTGCTTTGTGCGCGTTAATGGACTTAATAATTACTGTTGACACCAGTGTCGCTCATTTAAGCGGTGCATTAGGTAAATTGACATGGCTATTGTTACCATATATTCCAGATTTTAGATGGCTTAATGATAGAAATGATAGTCCTTGGTACCCTTCTGTTAGATTATTTCGTCAAAATTCGTTTAATGATTGGCCTGAAACTTTAGCTCAACTCAACCTTGAGTTGAAGAAATTTATAGCAATTGAATAAGGATATGTATGCAAAATGATCTTAATAATCCCGTGATCATCCCATATTACAACGCTCCTGATCAAATTAAAAAAACTAAGGCGTGTTTGGAAAAACAAACAGGACTTCAGCTTGAGATTTTTATTCAAGATAGCTCTGAGGATAATTTATATTTTACAAAAGCAATAAATTTAGGCATCAAAAAATTTCTAAACAAAAATCATACTTACTTGATGGTATTAAATCAAGATGCCTATGTCAGAGAAAATTGCATTATCGAAATGGTAAATGTTATGAAGGAACATACCAAATGTGGCATTTGCACACCTATCAGCTTTAATTCATCGGGCAAGTGCAATTGGTTTGGAGGACTTGATGCATATCCATTGGGAAAGCACAGAACTATTGCAGATAATTTTCAATCCGTTTTATCTTTTGAGAGTCCTTGGGCAAACGGTGCCTGTATGCTTTTGAGAGTCGAAATGATTCAAGAAATTGGTGTTTTAGATGAAAATATGCGATTTCTTTTTTCTGATTCTGACTATTCTTTCACAGCACGATCAAGAGGTTGGCAAGTTAGGGTGGCAACCAGAGCTTGTGTAGATCATGCACTAAGCGGCAGTGCATCGCTGTCAAATCCTAAATTAGAAGTCATCAAATTAGAAGATCAGCTTTACTTTTCTCAAAAATGGCTATCTGGTGATCTTTACCGAAAACTTTCGTACGAGGGAGATAAACTTACACCTGATTTTATAAAAGCTGCGATGTTAGAAAATCAAGAAAATTTAGATTATTTCCGCACTTTTATAAAATAGTTTTTGAAATTAGTTGCTATAGTTTTGGATGAGTATTGTTAAATGATTCATCACCTGGCTCCTTTGGTCAAGAGTATCAAGTATCAATCATCTTGGTTTAACATTTATTTAATTAGATTAACTCGAAAATGATTAGTAACAGTCAATTTGAATCAGCCAAAGTAATGCATCAGCAAGGTCATCTGCATGAGGCTTCATTAATTTATGAAGCCGTCTTAAAAACTGATCCAGAGCATGCCGAGTCTATGCATTTGTTGGGTTTGATTGCGGCCCAAAAAGGTAATCATGATCTTGCAGTAAGTTGGATTTCGAAAGCTTTAATAATTCAACCTCAAAATTCAAAATTTCACAATAATTTGGGCACTGCCTTGGTTGATTTAAGGCAACACTCAAAAGCCATTGAATCTTATGATGTGGCAATCAAATATAAACCAGATTTTGCTGACGCATTTTATAACAAAGGATTAGCACTTGTTCATTTAAAAGAATGGGATTCAGCCTTGCAATCCCTACAGCAAGCCCTGATGCATCATTCTGAATTCTTTGAAGCGCTTTATCTGCTTGGTAATACACAACAAGAAATTGGTCGCTATGAGGATGCCATCAAGAGCTACAAATTAGCTCTTGCTCTAAATGCAAACTATGCCCCGCTTTTGTTTAATCTGGGAAATGCATTCAAAGCCATCAGGGAGTTTGATACCGCCATAGAGTATTATAATAAATCTATATCTTTTGAATCAAATTTTGCAGACGCATACGTCAACCGCGGTGTAGCTCTGAAGGAATCCGGACAAATAGAAAAAGCGATTGAAAATTACAATCAAGCCATATTAATAGACTCAAAATGTTCACATGCCTATTATAATTTGGCTAACGCACACAAGCATTTAAATAACCCTACAGCTGCCTTGAAAAATTATGATTTAGCTATTGCTATAAATCCTTTTTACCACGAAGCTTATGTGAATAAAGGATCGGTGTTCGCGGATGCGAGTCAATACGAGTTAGCAATTGAAAGCTACGATTCATCTATTAAATTGAATCATAATAACTCTGAAGCATTCTTTAATCGAGCGAATGCAATGAGCAAACTTAGACGGTACGATGATGCTCTGAGCGACTACAGCAAAGCCATAAGTCTTTCAGCAAACTATGCGGATGCTTATTTAAACCGCGGCAATGTTTTTTTGGAGCTAAACCGAATTAATGAAGCTCTTGATGACTTTGATCACGTAATCAAA
>RGPR01000103.1 GCA_010030245.1 Gammaproteobacteria bacterium | reverse complement strand
ATCGCCTCTTGTTTTTGTCGATTTTGATGATGATTTTTTCAAACTTCATTCATGCCGAAAAGCCAGTAGGACGTCTTTGGTATAACTTACCACAAGAAAAAAAAGAAGCAGAAGCAAAGCCTCAAGGCGTGCCTTTTAGTCAATTAAGTTATACCGACAAAGATGCGGTTTTACACTTTTATACCATGGAAGCTTTGCATAAGGTGCGCTTTACCCATGATTTAGAAGACGAAAAAAACTTTTTAGCATTGCAAAACTTTTGGCTAAAAGAAGCGCAAATTCATGGCAAACTCAATCAAAAAGCACTGATTGCCTATCCTGAGTATGATTATTCCATCACCCATCCGACCTCAAATATAGGCATTAAAATGCAAGAACATGCTATTTATGAAAAGCAAACAAAGGCCTTGGCTCAAATGGCAAAAAAATTAGGGTTTGTTTTTTACTATCGAGGCCGGAGTCCTTTGGATATCCGCCAAATCCCTATTTTACAGGCTTTTTGTCAAGAACACGGGTTTCAGATGATAGGGGTGAGCGTTGATGGGGTGGTCGCAGATGCTTTGCCAGAATCACGTATTGATAAGGGTGAAGCAGAGGCAATGAATGTGCATTATTTCCCTGCTATTTTATTGATTAACCCCAAAACCAAATATGTGACCCCTGTAGCTTATGGTTTAACCACCCAAGATGTATTAATGGAACATTTGTGGGCAATTCATCAACATTTTCAAGGAGATGCAAATGCTTAAGCGTATCGGATTGTTATTGATGGTTTTTATCACCAATGTTTTTGCCAATGATGCACTTCTTTTACAAGAAGCCATCCAAAGTCGAGAAGGGCTCGCACAGAGGAAGACGATAAGTTTTGCGCAAAACCATCATTTGGTGTTTTTCTTTGCGAGCACCTGCCCTCATTGTCATAACTTTTCACCGATTCTTAAAAACTGGGTCAATAATCATCATTATCAAGTTGATAGCTATTCTTTTGACGGTCAGGCTCTACCTGAATTTCAACAGGTATTTACCCCTGATAATCAATTGTTACAGGCGGCTTTTCAGAATGAAACCATTCGCTATCCCGCATTATTTGTGGTGAATGTGGACACAGCCAATTTATATCCGGTTGCCATTGGCGAGCTGAATACCCAAGAGCTAGAAGAACGAATGCAAATATTAATTCCAAAAATTATGGCATTTGAGCGAGGTGTTGTATGAGAAAAATGGTAGTTGGTTTATTGGTTTTAGCATCAACATTTAAGGTGAATGCGAATGATGTTGCCAGTGAATTGAAGGATTTTTTAGATAATGCAGGCTATGCTAGCAATGTCACCCATCCCCACGCCTATCAATCACAAGCCAGTGGTTATTATGGCGGTGGTGCTTTATATACTAGAACTCCTGTGAAACGCTACAATCTTGTGACCTTGGATATGCCAAACTACCGTGCAGGATGCGCAGGCATTGATTTGTATGCAGGCAGTTTAAGTTATATCAGTGGTGAGAAATTGACGATGTTAGGACGCTCCATCATGCAAAATGGTGGAGCTTATGCGGTTGATGTGATGCTCGCTACCACCGTGCCTGAATTGAAGCAAGTGCGAGACTTTTTGCAAACTACTGTACAAAAAGTCAATCAAGCCAATATTAATTCCTGTGAATTGGCACAAAATTTTGTAGGTGGTGTGTGGCCAAAAACACTTGCTTCACAACAAAAAATTTGTCATGACCAACGTATGATGGGAGGCTCTGGTGGTGCACATGATTATGTAGCTGCTCGTATGGAATGCTCTGGTGAGCATTACCAAAAAACCATGCAGGAGGCAGCCACTGATAATGATAGAAAAGAGCAGGTGGTCTTAGGTAAAAATCTAATTTGGGAAATATTAAAAAAATCCCAATTTTTAAATGATAACCAAGAATTACAAGAACTAGTGATGAGCTTGATTGGCACCATCATCATTAGTGAAGATGGCAAAATCAAACAAGTGCCAAGCCTTGCACGTGACAATGATTTAATACATACCTTACTGGGCGATGTACCTAATTTACATGAAGCAGAAATTTGGCACTGCACCAATAGTAAATGTCTTGATGTTGAGCGCAAAAAAATAGTGATTACAGAAAATCAGTCTTTGACAGGTAAAGTCAAAGATATGATTGAATCGATTAATGAAAAAATAAAAAAAGACATCGAGCTTTCAAATGCCGAGAAAAGCTTTTTAGAGATGACCCCACTGCCTGTTTTAAAGTTTTTAATGGTTTTAAATGGCACCCAATATGGCAATGCTGCTATTGATATGGAGGCTTATGCAACATTGATTGCGACCGATTTATTGCAAAAATATTTATCTGATGTTTTACAACTGGTGCAACAGTATAGCTTTAACAGTCAAATCCCCGAGCATTTACTCAAAGATTTAAGAGAACGTATGGAAAAAGCACAAAAAAGCATCGCAGAGCTTGACCCTCACATCAATCAAAAACTTAATGAAAAACTAAAATTGATTGAGCAAGTCTCCAAAATTGAAAAACAGCTTTCAGCCAACATGCAGGTGAAATAATGAGTAACCCTATGACTATTCAAGTTTTAGCTTTCGGTGAGCTTTATCAATTAATGCTTAATGCCTTAGCAAGTTTTATGAACCAAGGTGTTTTTCAAAGCTTTCTAAAACTGACCGCGCTTATCGGTATTGTCATGGTTAGTATTGGTTATTTAAAAAGACGAGATCCGACCATCTATGTCAAATGGGTCGTTTCATATGTCTTGGTATTGCAGCTTTTAATCACACCAAAAACGGATGTTTTGATTTATGATATTGCCGATCAAAAAGGATTGGCGGTGGATAATGTTCCTTTGGTTTTTGCGGTAACTGCATCAATATTGACAAATATAGGGGTTGGTCTTGCAGAGACTTATGATGCCTTGTTGACTATTCCAGGTGCGATGGATGCAAAGTATGCACCAATTCCTGACGATTTGAAGTATACGAAAACCGGCATGTTATTTGGCTCCAAGCTAATTCAAGGTGCGCATGAGTTTCGAATCTTAGATCCTGTTTTAAAGCAAGAAATGAATGAGTATTTTAAAAATTGCGTGGTCGGAGATATTCAATTAAACCATAAATACTCGGTGGGCGATTTAGGGCAATCGAATAATATTTATGCGTTAATCACTAAAACCCCATCCCCCATTCGTTTAACCACCATCAACGGCGATAAAATAAGTTGTTTACAATCCATTAAAATTTTAAAGCCAAAGCTTGATGCAGAGATTAATAAAGCCTATAAAATTTTTGGAATTAGTTTATTTCATCATGCAAGCAGCAATTATGAGGCCATGTTTAATGAGCATTTAAAATCTGCATTTGAGTATTTTCAAGGCATGACCGATGACAGTTCAAATATCTTTTTGCAGTCGATGATGATAAATGCCATGGGTGATGGCTTAAAAGACTATCAGGCATTTACCGATAGCACGGCAGGCATTATCAATAACCAAGTGACTAAGTCAGAAGTTCAACATCGCTACTCATGGGCAATTGCAGGTGAAAAAGCAGCTTGGTTTTTGCCGATACTGCATAGCGTATTACTTATCATGTTATTTGCAATTTTTCCCATCATTTTAGTGATGACAACACTTCCCAATGGCGTGCAAATTTTTAAAGGCTATATGCAATTTTTTATTTCCCTACAGTTTTGGCCGATCTTATTTGCGATTTTAAATTCAGTCATGACTTTTTATGGTCAATATAAGTCACAAGGCTATGGGGCGCTCACGATGGTGAGCATTGAAAAAATGGATGAGTTTCATGCTGATTTGACAGGCGTGGCAGGTTATTTGATGTTAATGATTCCATTTTTAGCCAAAGGCTTGATTTCTAACTTATCCGAAGCCTTTAATAATCTAGCGACCTCAATGACCAATCATTTACAAGGCTCTGCGATGAGTGTGGCAGGAGAGGCTGCTGCAAGTAGTTTTAGCTTTGGTCAAAATAGTTTTTACAATACCAATGCTAATAATTTTTCGGCCAATAAACACGATAGTAACTGGTCGCATTTTCATGGTATGCGTACTGAGCAATTGGCCTCAGGGGTCACTAAAACGCAAACTGCAAGTGGGGACACGGTGTTTGATGTTGGGGCAGGTATAAGCAAGGGAGCGGTTTCTTTGCACGGCAGTGAAAGCTTAATGGCAAACCTGCATGAATCTTATGATAAATCAAAACAAATAAGTTCGAATGCCCATCAAGCTTATCAAGAAGCACTTACCCAATCAGCGCATCATGCAAGCCAGCTATCACAATTATCAGGCCATGATATGCGTTTAGGTCAAGGAATCTCCGAGGGCGAGACAACTCATTTCCAAGAATCTTTAAGCAAAATGAAACAAATTGCCAGTGATGTTGCCGAAAGAACAGGGGTTTCACAAGATGAGGCCATGAGTTCATTGTTAAGTGCAAGTGCTGATGTAAGAGGCGGGGCTAAATTTTCTGTACTTGGCTTTTCAGCCGGTATAAGTGGTTCACGTTCAAATGCGCATTCTGATCATGCCAAAACCTCTTATGACAACGGGGTTAGTGCTCGAGAAGCCAAAGATTTCAATGAATCATACAATCAGGTTAAACAGTTTGTAAAAAATCATCATTTTGATGAAACAACATCAAAAGGCGCTCAACTTTCGAGTCAGTTGGGAGACGATTTAAGGAAAGCTGAGACCGCCTCACGCAATTATGACATATCTTTAGCGCAAAGCGAGCGCATCAGTCATGCCGAAGCGTATGTGAAAAGTCATGGTGACCAAATTAATTCAAATCTTGACCAATCTTTTGCCCGCTTTGTGGCAAATCAGGTTGGTAGTCAGAGCCAACAAGAGCTTTATGCAAATCCCGGAAGCATGCAGGCTATTTCAGAGCTTAATCAACTGGGTGATACTTTCTTGCAGGAAAAACGTGATGAAATTATTGCCCAATTTGGAGGTGCGCAAAAAGAGCAAAATATAGCAACGTCTTATCAATCACAAAAGGATTTGGTGCATCATCGAAAAGATGAAATGCTTCAAAACTATCAAGCAGAGGAATTGCAAATTAAGCAAGATGCCAAGACTTTTGAGCTTGATTTCAATGAGAAAGAGCGTAATGCTTTATATCGAAATGTTGAAAAACACTCAATAGATACTCATTTTGCCTTGCAGGAAGATAAGCGAGATATGAGTGATAAGAAAAGTAACTTTGAGGACAAGACACAAGAAAATATTGAGCTTGTTAGAAAGGATGCCAGAACATATACGCCAAAGATATTAAGAAAAATTTTAAAGGAGCTAAATCATGGATAACCAAGAATTAAAGCAAGCCATTATTGATGATATTGAATTTTTAAAAACGGCTAAGATTGGTATTTTGGATAAAAATATCTATTATTCAAGGCTTAAAAAATATGCTTGGCGTGCATTTTCTTGGATGTACTTTCCTACCCTTATCATAGGGTTTTTAGTTTTTATATTCACGACGAAAAGTCACCTGAGACATGATTTTTTAGCAGATTATTTAATAGATTGTGTTATTGTGAGTTTATTGATGCCAGTTTTTGCTTTAGTGGCGTATTTTACCAAAATCATGAATTGGATTGTGTTTGAAGAGTTTCTTTTGCCGCATTTAAAAACAAAAGACATGATTCGCTCGTATTTAAGAAAATTTATAACGCTTACCTTGAAGCTTTATTTAGTATGGCTTGTGATTGGTATGATTTTATGCGGCTTTGAATCAACATCAACAGTCGTCCTGCAATTACTCGCATTTGTGGGTTTGCATTTCATTATGTATTTGATGGTTTATGCAGAACTGAATCGAATTGGCGCATCGGTGTTTTTTGAATATTTATCCAGTTTTTTTGGCAAAGAAACCAATCGACTATCATTGAAATAATCAAAACATTTTAGGAAATTTTTAAGCACTTTTTAAGTCCGGGGGTAGGGTTTGATAAAGGTTAGGGGCACCTTGGAGGCTGTACACATCTGCATATCCGCCGCCAGTGTCGGGTATTTGCCCTTTTTTGGCTTGAGATACCACATACTGAAATGCCGCACTTGGTGTCATTGTGGGAGTCTTTTCAAGCTCACAGGCCAACATACCAGTGACTTGTGGACAAGCCATGCTGGTACCACTGTATTTGGCAATATAATAATTTGTGTTTCGTGGATCGGGAACTGGATTGGGATAACCAGTTCCAGTGGGCGGTGCACTTGTTAGCCAACTGCTGGTGACGTATGCACCAGGCGCAAATAAATCAACACCAGGGCCACAATTGCTAGAACTTGATTTACCATCATTTTTA
>RGPR01000102.1 GCA_010030245.1 Gammaproteobacteria bacterium | reverse complement strand
GAATAGCGCCCATCATGGCAACAAGTTCAGCGCCAGTTTTTAGCCCAAGCGCATTCCCAGCAAGATTCAAAGCAGTGACTGTTGGTGGAATAGCGCCCATCATGGCAACAAGTTCAGCGCCAGGTTTTCGCCAAAGCTCATTGATGCACAAATATAAAGTAGTGACTGTTCGTGGAATAGCGCCCATCATGGCAACAAGTTCAGCGCCAGTTTTTCGCCAAAGGCCATGATCGCCCAAATCCAAAGAAGTAACATTATCAGGAATTTGTTTATTTAGTGCTGTTGGTCTGAAGTGCATTCTTAAAGCCCTGTCAAAAAAATATAGCCGCACTATATCAGATGGTTATTTTTGCGTCAAAATAAATATAATATACGCAACATCGCATGGCGCTTTAATGATTTTTAACTGATTTTAAATAAGAATTTTTTTGTCGCAATGACTACCTTTTTGGTGCCATTGAACCCAAGCATCTATTTATTCAGATCTTGTTATGTAAAAACCAACGAGCATGGCCCTTCTTCTAATTGTGGCTTCAGTGAAAGCCCCAAGGCTAAAGAGAAAACAATCTTAAGGGCAGATGCTAACGACATTAATAAAAGCGCTGGAACTAATAATATGGCTGCAGCCACGACAAGCATCAATCTAAGACATAATTTTAGCGCATAGTAAGGTATAAAGGCTATCACTGCTGCTGGTAAAGTTAATACCTTTGGTAAAGATTTCAAAAAGCACGTCATCACATGATGTAAAACAAGCTTCAAGAATAAGTCAGCAAAAAGAATAGGATATAATATTAGATTTACTGACGCTTTCATATCACCAAAAAACACTCGCCAAGGTGTAAAGTCTTCTTTAACAATCTGTGCCTCAATCATAGAATCTTTTCGACCAACAAAAAAATGGAGATGCGCTTCCCAACTTTTTAGAACAAAACTCGGTATTAGATTGAGATGTGAACAACTATCTTTAACTGCAACAATACGAAAAATCTTACTCCCTTCCAAAAAACCATGTTCAAGAGGAAATACTGGATCACCTTTCTGAGCATATACGTTGATTATAGGTCTACTGTCTTTCGGTGTTTGCAACCATTCAGAATGAAGGCGATTTAGCGTTGCTGAACATAATGCAGGTGGATTGTGACAATCGGACTGAATAATGCACGAAGAATATTTTGCTGCAACAAACATCGCTGAAGCGCCACCCTGACTTAAGCCCATAACTTTAACTTTCAACTTGTTAGCTTTCAACCAGTGCTCGACTTTATTCCAATTATATCCCTCACCTACAGAGTACCCTGGATCAAATAAACGTAACATTGAAAGTGCTGATCCCTGTCCTGTAGGATAAGTTGTACCCATTAATAACAACAATCGTTTAGATTCTTGTTTTAGTTGTAAAGGCGTTAAACCATAGGCATAAATTCTATCTTCATTTCGAATTAATCTTGATAACACGCCAGTTTGGGGAGAAAGATCTAAAGCTTGAACCTGATACTGAATAGACTCCCAATTTTCACCAATTTTTTGGGGTATTGTTAGCGTATTCGTACACTTATGATCTGCAAAAAATGGGTAAATAGCCAATAAATTACTGATTAATATTTCATATTTCTGTTCGTCATCATGATGCTTTTCATCACTCTCTAATTGGGAAGCTATTGACTCTAGCATATTTTGCAACTGGTGGAGAAATGCCTTATTAAATTCAGGATTAGCTTTAATAATCAAGGCTTTTGCAACGAGTATGAGACCCTTATTTATTTTGGGATCACGGGTATCTAGCTTTGTCCCTAGCGTAAGATACCTAAAAATGTTACGAGCGACAATATCCAGATCAATTATATCTCCGGATTGAGGGTTTAATCGATCATTTTCGAGTGTATCTCTGCCATTAAAAAAGGGGGAGGCAGAACCATGAATATTTGTAATCTCAACTTCTGTTTTCATCTCACCCATCATCCGCACCTATTTATATTTTGATTCTTGAAACATTATCACTTAATACCAAAAAAATCATGAGCAAATAAAGAAAATGGTTTCAACTGCAGAAGATACTAGGCGTAAAAGTTAAGCTGTAAGGGGAATATAAGCAATAGTTGGCGGAGAGACAGGGATTCGAACCCTGGGAAGGTTGCCCTTCAACGGTTTTCAAGACCGCCGCAATCGACCACTCTGCCACCTCTCCGTCGCAAATATTATTATAATCACCCAATCAATGCAAATACTTTTTTGATTTTTTTTCATTTTTTTATGTTTTTTTTCATCTGATCTATAAATTCAAAACAAGTTAAATTATCATTAAACAAATTGTTGTTAAGGATTCTAATCATGCGCATCGTCGTGCTATTCATTTGTCTCTTATCTAATGTCATGTCTTTTGCTCACAAAAAAAGTTACCGTTTTACCAATGAGACGATTGATTATGGAAGCATTAGTTTTTACCCTGATGAAAACCATGACTGGACCCTTAATTAATGAACTATTATTACCTAATGATTCTTATCCTAGCCTATCTCGTTGGCAGCATGCTGAATATGGTGATGTACCGCTTGCCTTTCATGCTTGACAGCCCTAGACATCAACTTAATTTGTTCTTTCCAGGCTCCCATTGTCCACACTGTAAAGCAAAAGTAAGGTATTGGCACAATCTTCCTATTTTTGGTTTTTTAATACTTAGAGGTCGCTGTAAAGACTGTAAGCAATTGATTCATAAACGTTACCTCATCATTGAAATGCTCTACCCACTATTGGTTTGGATTGTTGCACAGTTTACAGCGGATGAAGGCAACCTTTTAATATTTGCCTGGATTTGGGCGTTATTACTAACGCTAAGTGTGATTGATTTGGAACATTTATTGTTACCTGATCCACTCAATTACTTACTGCTTTGGACTGGTCTTATTTTAAATCTGTACACGTATTTTTGTAGCATCAATGAGGCCATTTGGGGTGGTATCATCGGCTATATGAGTTTATGGTTGTTTTACCATGGATTTCGTTTTGTCTCGGGTAAAGGAAAAAAAGAGTTAATGCAAGCAAAACCGTTTGGTCCAATGCTTGCCGCAGCAGGTTTGATTTATTATTTTGCTTTACTCTTGGCCCCCGTTGGTACGGAATTTAATCAGCTCTTTCAAAAACTCGGGCTTATTTAAACCAATTTTAGAGAAAATTTCAGGCAATTTGTCCCAAGAATCCTCTCTATTGATACTATCAACAATTAAGGCAAAACCTTTTTTACTATCTAAGGGTTTACCCCAGGCGTGAATATGGCATAAGCCCATCAGGCGCAATGCCTCTACCTCATGTAAGGACGCTTTTTCAAGATAAATATACGCCTGGGTGAATAGCTCATTTATTTTCTTGAGGTTATCATCATTAGAAATAACTTGGGCTTGTTGCCATTCAAGGCGAGCTCGACCATGTTTAATAAGTTCCTGCCCTAACCAATATTCAGATTTAAAGTCACCAATTTCTGCCGCATTGCGGTATGCATTTTCCTGCATCTCAAGCGCATACGGATAATGCTTTGAGCCAAAGCATTTCCGATACAAAAGAGCCAAAGCCTGTAAATATTTAATTTCCATTTGGATTTTGATATCGGGGACCTGAGCGGACAAACGTTCGGCTTTTAAAACACGTATTTTTTTTAATAAACGTTTTTCTTTAAAACGTTTGATCCAATAGCACATGATAGCTCCTTATGCATGCGGACTTGATATGGTCCACTGAAATAATTTTAGACCAATAACTGCTAAAAAGATAACAAACAATACCACTAAGGTGGTATACCAGGATTCTGAGCGTGCCCTTCTAACTTCCTCAGACACCCCAACTTTACGAATTTTATAAAGTTGATTATCAATGTAGTTTGAGATCATCTCAGCAATGATCAGGAATAATAGACCGAAAAAAATAATAAAATAGATCATGCCAGATTGAGCGCTTGCATAAGTAACTGAAAAATACTGTTCGATGACATCTGAGGCTTGAAAAAAAATCAAAGGCACACTGTAATCAATTTGAAATAGCGTATAAGGTATTAAAAAAATAGCCAAGGCTATGCAACAGATGCCACAAAATAAACAAATAATCCCAAAAATAAAAATACGGTGATGCGTAGAATAACGATCAAATTCCATCTCTACTTAATCCATAATAGCTGTTATATTAAACATAACAAATGTCAGCATTTTTGCCAAGGTGAGTTCATGAATAAAAAATTAAAAAAACAATCTGTATTTTTAATTTCAGATGGGACCGGTATCACTGTTGAATCAATTGCCAATAGTGTTCTAAGTCAATTTCCAGATATCGAATTTGTCTACCAATCTTTCCCCTTTCTCGATAGCTTAGAAAAAATAAATCATGTTATCGACAATATTACCGTCAACTATGAACTCCATGAACAAAAACCAATTGTATTTTTTACGATGATGGAAAATACGTATTTAAAATTAATTCATCAAACACCTGCAGAAGTATTTGATTGCCTCAACCCCATGATAGATCATCTCGAAACCATATTTAAACGTAAAGCGCTCGATGAAAGTGGGCGTGCTCATGGATTTAGTAGCCCTAAACATTATGATGAGCGCATTGATGCGATTAATTTTAGCCTGAATTGTGATGATGGTCTTGGTCCCCAATACTATAATAAATCAGATATTATATTAATTGGCGTATCTCGCTGTGGCAAAACACCTAGTTGTCTTTATCTGGCATTACAATATGGTATTTTTGCGGCGAATTATCCCATCACAGAAGATTTTTTAGATGCCAATCGTCTACCCAGCATTCTTGATCCCTATCAGAAAAAAATATTTGGCTTAACCATTGCCCCTCAACGCTTACATCATATTCGCAGTGAACGCAAACCGCATAGTCAGTATGCTTCTCTTGAGCAATGTAAACATGAAATCAATAGTGTTGAGACCCTTTATAAAACCAAAAAAATACCATTTTTAGATTCAACCTATTATTCTATTGAAGAGATTTCTGCCAAAATCATTGCTGAAATGGGTTTAAAGAGAAGAATTTAGAGGCATCCATGCCTGATTTCTAGCGAGAATAAGGCACGATACCAAATTGTCTATCAAAAGCCTCCTGACTTTGTGGACTGGAATCCTTATTACGCCATAAGCAATCGCGCTCGAATTTGAATAAAAATTGCTGTTGTCTTAGGCTACGTCTTTCCTGTTCATAACACCAGTTCTGATACCCAGGCGTTGCCATCAATTGATTTTTCAGCGCTGATAGTGTTGCCAGCTTCAGCGGATTTTTTTCCAGTATTAACCAAACTGAACGCTGCGCGCCAAGCAAGGCTAATTCCTCTACGGATAATGTCATCGCATCATCACATAGCCATTTTATTAATTGCTTGATAGCTTTTACTTGAGCCTGTTTCTCATCTAATGTTGATGGATTGAATACAGAAGCAAGACACTTTTGCAAATTTTCTTCATACTGCTCCAGCTCCTCTTCCCTAAAAGGCAATAACACTTGACTCATCAGTTCATCTATCCGCCCTTCATATTCTTGAACAAGTGAAATTGGGCTATCTAACAATTTCTTGTTTCTTAATGAAAACATATCAACACCATATAATGCCTTTAGTTGCACTTCATGTATTTTAGCAAATAACGCTCTAGGTAGAATAAACTCATGAAACCGCCCAGGAAGTAACGCACTGATGCGTTCATATTCTGCTTTATTAGATGTCATAATAAAAATTGCATTCACATTGGCAAAATGTTGAGAAAATACCAACTCATCAATATTTATGAACCCGCAAGGGATAGTTAATCGATGACTAGTGTCACTAGATACTGCAAGTGTTCGATTCTCAGCGGTTAACAATCCAGCTTGGTGTAAACCACAAAATGCCCTAGCCAAATAAGAAGGATTAGGGTGAGCAATGATCATATTAAAATTTGTCTGGTCTAAAATCCTAGCTTGACCTAACATAAAAACTGCATTAATAAAATTATCTTCGCTGGCGTGTGCAAGGATGACAGCTCTATTATCTGGATTTAAAATATTCGCGTGATGTAACATTCTAAGCGCCAAGGCCATATACCTAGGAAAGGTATGGGTGATGACTGCAGCCCTATTGTCTGGGATTAAAATGTCTACTTGCTCTAAAATATCAAACGCCCGTGCCAAATCGTGTGGTTTTGAATGCGCAATCAGTGCTGCTCTATTCTCAGCTAATAAAATGGAATTACTGCTTAACGCAGGATCAGTGAACGCGAAAGCTAAGTCGTGGGGAGCTATACTTGCAATAAGTGCTGCTTTATTCTCTGGTGAGAAGCAGCCATTAATGTGTAACTTAACAAACCCGTTGGCCAAGTTATAAGGTGTTGAATGCGCTCTAAGTGATGCTATATTTTCTGTTGTTAATATATTCACTCTTCGTAACAAACCAGGCGCCCCTTCATAATCATAGGGATTTTTGCAAGGAACAACTCTGGCTCTATGCTTTTCCGCTAAAATTTTTGTTCGAAGTGAATATAGAAACAACGAAATAACAAATGTCCCAATGAATAAATTCATCCCTCTTGTAAGTCGATATCATTACTAAACAAACGCCAGGCATATTTGGTC
>RGPR01000101.1 GCA_010030245.1 Gammaproteobacteria bacterium | reverse complement strand
ATATCCGTTTTTGTTAAGTCTGGTTGGTACTGCTCTTTATACACACTCCACAAATGACTAAATAAGCCATCAATACTTTCTTGTTCATAGGTTTTAAAGTTTAGAACATAATGCTCTTTAAAATAATTATCCATTCGCGCCATTTCATCGGAAGATAAGTACGCATCATCAATACTCACTTCAAGTTGAAGGCCAATTTCAAATTTTACAGCCAATTGCTGCATGCGATTAACTGTATGAACAGAATATGCGCTCGAAATTTGAAATTTCTGATTATATTGGTCTGCAAGTAATTGTACTTTATTCGCACGCTGCTTTAATAACTCAGTTGAAATCCACTGCATATCAGCGCGAGACTCTAAAAAGATGCTGTTTAAACGTGTGACAATTCCTGGCTCACAGATCTGATGGGTATAAACGCTTTCTAATCCCTGCCAAATATTTTGTTTTTGTTTGGCGCTTAGTTTAAACATTTTATCTTTAGTGAACAGCAAAAAATAAAAATGTTCCAAAAATCTTACAAAATCTTGTATTTTGATCGCATTAGGGCCAGTTGCTTCAGCCCTTGCTCTTGTGAACGCTATTAGTTGTCGTTGTCTCTGAGGAGCTTCTTTAATACCTGGTAAAGCGCAAAAAGCATTTAACAAAAAATCTACTTTATTTTCTGATGCTTCTATTTGAGCATAAAAATGTTCAAAAAAGGACTTCAAAGCGATGTCATACGCTTCAGTAGAAACAGCTTGATACATTTTTTGAGTTGGAAAAAAATACATAAACAGCTACTCATTGAATATTGATATGAGGCGTATTATAACAACATAATGACTAAATATCAATCATAAAAATAAAGAAGTCGTTTTTGTGCTCAAAAAAATTATATTCGATTTTAATTCAAAAAATGTTGCCAAGGCCTGATAATGGCGAAACTAAAATTTAACTGCATGATTAATCAGTGAATCTTTTGGCCACAAATTTTGATCATCAATAGACCAAACTCATACAAAAGGCACAACGGAATGGCCACAATGATTTGAGAAAAAACATCAGGAGGTGTCACGATCATGCCTAAGGTAAATGCAATCACCACCCACAGACGACGAAATTGCCGCCATTTATAGTAATCACAAAGCCCAAAGTAGTGCGCATAGCACATCATCAAAGGCAATTGAAATGCAAGTCCAAAAAAAATCAACGTCCATATGATAAAATGGTATAAAGACGACCAAGATGGCAACCACATTAAATAGTTTGGGACATGCTCAGTTAATAAATTCATGAAAAAAGGTAAGACCGCATACCATGCAAATAACATACCGATAATCAATAAAAAAATACTCAAACTCACAAATACGCGCAGCATTGAGCGCTCATTGCGATAAAGCGCAGGCTTGATGAAACGCCAAATTTGAATTAATAATAAAGGGAGGCTCAAGCTAAAACTGAGATCAAGAGAAAACTCTAAGGGAATGCTTAATGGTGCTAATATTTGATTGGCTAAAAGCACTGGTTGAACGGGCAAAAATCCAAGAAATGGCCTTAAAAAAATAGCCATCAATACTTGATGCTGCCAATAAACAACCACAAATAATCCTAGCCATAGCACCAGAAATTCAAGGCTTAAACGACGTAATACCGTTATATGAGGCGTGAAGTTCATGGCAGGATCATCTCAAAAATTGAATTATTTTAACTCATATTGCGCTTGTTGTCCAAGCTCGCTGACTTCCCGTCTTTTAACTTAAGCATATACACATGCAATAAGTTAACAACCTTCACCACATCTTTGGTATTTCTGGCGATATCTTTAATCAGCAGCTCCTGATCATCCATCACATTACCCATTAAATACACCACATTTTGATAACTCACCACCTTAAAGGGGCCCGGATCAATATCGCTATTGGCCATGATTTGACTTCTAATTTGAGTCGTGATGAAGGAATCCTGCCAATTCACATCATAATTGGCGTCAGGATTGACGTTGATATAATTATAGAGATGCTGCAAATGTTCTAAATTTTTCACAATATCTGAGGCTTTTTGTTTTTGATCTTCCGTTTGTACAGTTCCCAAAAGCAACACATCACCCTTAAAAACGGCAATTTCAAAACATTTATTACTTGGACAATTGAGGGTTGGCTCTAACTTCAGCGCATGGCCTACTTGAGCGGCAAGCTTAATATCATAAGCTTTTTTATAAACATGGTGCCTGTCATAAACCAAATTTGCACCTGTAAAGAAATTGCCGATGCAAGCACTAAGCAACATCACAGTTGCTATAAAAATCACATTCCTTGTTATCTTGATCATCATGTCTTTTTTTAATTATCGATATATTGAAAAACTTTAACGACTTTTTGCACACCTGGAACTTGTCTTGCCACATTAACCGCAAGATCAGCTTGGGCATGACTGACATCACCCATCAGATAGACAACTGCATTTTCTGTCACAATTCGTATAGCGCCGGACTCTAAATCTTTTTTGGTGAGCATATGGGTTCTGATATTACTCGTTATTCCGGTATCTTGAGTTCGCTGCCAGGCTGAACTAGGATTTTCAATCGTAATTTCATTATATATTCGTCGAACATTAGGTGCTTGGCGAGCATATTTTTCCACCACAGCTCGCGCTGAAGCGTATGGCGTTTGCCCAGTTAAAAGAACGACTTGTTTAAAGCTTGTCACATTGACGTGACTTGATGATAATTGTTTGTCCCTGACAAGCGCTTTATGAACAACATGAAAAATACGTGCATCTTTTTCTAAAGCTCGCATACTTCTATCATCATAAACAATATAACTTCCGGCTGCTCCCGCAAGAACGGCAACTGCACAAGAGCTTAGCAACAAACTTAAAACTAAAATTAAAGAGCGTTTTATCCTGATCATGGGTGGGCTCCAAATAAGGCTTGATCAATTAGATCGCATAAACAATGCAATACAAACAAATGGGTTTCACGAATGCGTGCTGGGTGGTCTAAGCTGACACGAATCTCTAGGTCCTCAGGGCCCAAATGATTGGCAAGTACACCGCCATTTCTTCCACTCAGAATCACAATCGACATTCCTTTTTCTTTTGCTGCATCCATGGCTTGGATTAGACTAGTCGAGTCTCCGCTTGTCGTCAAGATAATTAATAAATCTTTTTCATTGCCCAGGGCTTGAATTTGACGGGCAAAAACTTCGGCATATTCACCCAAATTAGCTGATGTCGAAAGCATGGTAAAATCTTGAGACAACACCACAACTGGCAGTGGCGGTCGTTCGACATTATATTGATGAATAAGGGCAGTTGAAAAATGCAAGGCATTTGCAGCCGAGGCACCATTGCCGCATATTAAAATTTTTCCATCTTGCAGTAAACAAGCGACTATTTTTTCAGCGGCGTTGGTTATCAATGCAGGCAAATAATCAGCAAGACTCATTTGCGATTCAAGAAAATTAGCGAACAAGCTCCTAATATAATCTTCCATCATGTCCATATGTTCTAAGCTTCTGTCGTTAAATGTCTAAGAAGGTGTTCAAGCTGATCTTGATTTGAAAAATGAATGATCATTTTTCCCTTATCAGCTGATAAGCATTTGATTTCCATTTTTGTTGCAAAGCGCGAAGCTGCAAGATGCGTCAAATCTTGATGCTGGGCTGTAATTGTAAATTGAGGTCGATTAACTATTGATTTTTTTTGCTCTTGGATCATTTTTTCTAAGGTTCTTACGGACCACTGACCATGATAGGTTTTTTCAGCAAACTCAATTTGTAAATTGGTTTCAATGCCGACCAAACATCTGGCATGTCCCATACTAATTTGGTCTGCAATTAACATCTGTTGTAATTCTGGCTCAAGCTGTAATAAACGTAAATGGTTGGTAATTTGCGTACGAGATGTACCCAAAAGATTAGCCAATTCTTGATGGGTTAGACTAAATTCTTGTAACAGTCTTGCCATACCATTGGCCTGTTCAATGGGATTGAGATCTTCTCGTTGTAAATTTTCCACTAAACCCAAAGCCATAGCAGCTTTATCATCAACCTGATGAATAATCACAGGCACATCAACTTTAGCCAATTTTTGACAAGCACGCCAACGTCTTTCTCCTGCGATAATTTCATAAACATCACCCTTAGGACGCACACAAATCGGTTGTAATAAACCTTGTGCCTGGATGGACTGGGCCAATTCATCCAGCTTGCTTTCATCAAAATGCGTACGCGCTTGAAATGGGCTCAATACCAATTGTCCAATAGGTAAATAGCTAAAATGATGGGGTGTTTCTTGATTAGCCAAAGGCATATCAACTTTAAGATCACCAAGCAATGCTGCCAATCCCTTACCTAAGGCCATGTTTTTTTGCGTCATGCGAATACTTCCTCATCTTTGGTGATTTCCTCAGCCAAGACCATATAAGCTCTAGCGCCAACAGAATATTTAGCATAAATATTTGCTGGTACACCATGGCTTGGTGCCTCAGCTAATTTAATATTTTTAGGGATGGCCACCTGATACACCTTATTTGGAAAATGAACTTGTAATTGTTTAGAGATTTCTGATGATAAGCGACTTCTGCCATCATAAAGTGTACGTAATACCCCCATGAGATGCAAATTGGGATTTAAATGTTGTTGTACTTGTTGCATGGTGGACATTAATGAGGCCAAGCCTTCTAAAGCAAAATATTCACATTGCATCGGAATTAATAATTTATTTGCAGCAACCAATGCATTTAAAGTTAGCGTATTAAGTGATGGCGGGCAATCGATTAAAATGTAATCATAGTTATCCTTAATGTCGGCAAGTGCTTGTTTTAATACATGGGTTCTTGCCACCTGGTGCATCAGCCCCACTTCTGCTGCTGTTAAATCTGCATTTGTTGGTAAAATATCAAAACCATGCGCTAAACTCACAATGGCATCCCCAATTGATGCCGTTTGTAACAGTACCTGCTGTAATCCTAGACTAATCGATGTTTTATCAAGGCCGGAACCTGTCGTTGCATTGGCTTGCGGATCTGCATCAATTAGCAATACTTTTTTAGCTTTAGCACCAAGAGCGGCACTTAAATTGATGGCTGTAGTGGTTTTCCCCACCCCACCTTTTTGATTACTGAGAGCAATAATGTCTACCATGTTCATTCCTTATGGGTGGTGATGATGACACAACAACGCGCAACATTTTGTCCTGGAATAGCATAAGAATAAATCTCATAAGGGTGGTCTATTGTTGCCAATTCCTCATGAGGTACCTGACCTTTCATTGCAGCCCACTGCCCATCTTTTGCCAGTAAATGAGCAGATAGGTCCATCAATGTTTTTAAATGACTAAAAGCCCTAGAGCATATGGTATCAAACCCTTGCACATCTTGATATGCTTCAACGCGTGCTTTAATGATATTAACATGATTTAAGCCAAGCTCATGAACCACCGTTTCAAGGAAACGCACCCTTTTGCCATTGGTTTCGAGTAAATTAAATTCTAAATCTTCTAAACAAATGGCTAAAGGTAGCCCAGGAAATCCAGCGCCCGTGCCTACATCTAAAATTCGCTTTCCTTTTAAACAAGGCACGATTGACAACGAATCTAAAAAATGAAGTGGGATCATGTCCTTAACTTCGCGAATCGCGGTTAAGTTGTAGGCTTTATTCCAACGACAAAGCAGATCTAAATACGCCTCAAATTGAGCGGCTTTATGCAAAAAAGCCGGTGGCAGTTGTTGTTCTAATTGTTTTAACATGTTGTACTTTTAGCCAATTCAGATGAGCGTTGATGCTTTTTTAAATGCACCAATAATAGTGATAGAGCTGCAGGTGTTATCCCTGAAATTCTACCCGCTTGTGCAATACTAGTCGGCTGAATTTGATTTAACTTTTGCATCACCTCAGCTGATAATCCAACAACGACATTATAATCAAATGGACTTGGCAACACCATATGTTCTAATTTTTTTAAACGCAGAATATCTTCTTGCTGCCGTTTAATATAACCTTCATATTTATTCAAAATCTCCAGTTGCTCTGCCACATCCTGACTCAGCTCAGGCAGCGATAAAAAATCAAAAGCTTGCAAATCACGGTATTTGACTTCTGGTCGTTTGATTAAATCAACCAATGCACTATCATGAGATAATGGATTGTTCAAAATTGGATTAATTTTTGCAGCATCTTGCATATTAACGTGGGTTTTTTTA
Organism: Gammaproteobacteria bacterium; assembly: GCA_010030245.1. Lineage (GTDB taxonomy): Bacteria > Pseudomonadota > Gammaproteobacteria > Legionellales > Legionellaceae > UBA2653. The sequence continues at coordinate 447 of RGPR01000101.1, read as the reverse complement.
AGCAAAGCTTGGGTAGTATCGATGGCTTGTTTTTTTTGCTTAAAATGCGCAAAGCGCTCATCACCAACCACCCCAAGCTCATGACCAATTGCTGTTAAGCGTAAATCCGCATTATCTTCACGCAGTAATAAACGATATTCAGCACGAGATGTGAACATGCGATAAGGTTCTTTGGTGCCTTTCGTCACCAGGTCATCAATCAACACCCCCATATAAGCTTCATCACGTCCTGGGCACCATAAGGACTGACCTTTAGCCAAACGTGCGGCATTCATCCCCGCAATCAAACCTTGCGCCGCAGCTTCTTCGTACCCAGTAGTGCCATTAATTTGACCAGCAAAAAATAAATTTGAAATGGGCTTTGTTTGCAAAAAGTGGGTTAATCCTCGGGGATCAAAGTAATCATATTCAATCGCATAACCAGGTCGGGTGATATGAGCCTGCTCA
>RGPR01000011.1 GCA_010030245.1 Gammaproteobacteria bacterium | reverse complement strand
AATAATACAAAGTTTAAAAAATTGTCTCTTAATTGAGCTTCATGTCTGAATATGAAATAAGAACTTCGCTTAAATAAATCAAATTTAACAATCCATTGTCCTCTTTCAAATTCAATTAATAGCTCTGTTATCTTCCAAGGGATTACTGCTAACATAGCAGACCATGGAATAGATTCATCACCCAGCAATTCATGAGTTCTGTCATCATTTTTAGTAAGAATAGCCCTGAGTAAATTGAATGCCTTCATATAATTTGAATCAAGAGTTTCCAATTGACACAGCCAGTCTAGGACATGCATTTGATTTGCTAATAAAAATAGCTGGGTAAATTGTAAAAAAAACTCAGGATCATAAGTTACTGAGAAATGATGTTGACAATGAAGATAATGAAAACCAGCATGAGTTGGGATATTAATTAAATTTATTAATAAATCGGGAAATTTATCTTTCATGCTTGGATTAAAAGTCACAATATGCTCGAACAGTTCATAATGACCTTCATTTAATGCGCAAAATACAGGCAACTGACCTAGGGCATTGAGCAGTGTATCAGCAAGGATTTGTGTTTTTAAATTTAAGCATGCATATTTTTCATCAAATATGAGGGTTTTTGTGAATTCTTTATCTTTGACTAAAAAAACAATATGAGCAAGTGAATTACTTCCTTGATGCAACACATCAATAGATGGATGATACGACAGAATAAGGTCTAGAATTTCTAGTGATTGAGAAAAAATCGCCTGGGTTAGTGGATAGATGCTATCATTTGTAGATAAATTAATCATTTCAGGAAAATGCTGTAAAATCCTTACAATCAGGCCTTTATGTTGAATAAGGATAGCAAAAAGGAGAGGGATTAATTCAGGCGAGTTATACTTGTCATACTTAGCCACCAGAAATCTGAATAGTTCATCATTTAAAGCTGGTATTAATAGTGGATGAGCAGGATCATCATGCTCAACTAAATGTGGAGGAAAATGGGTAAAATATGCGTTAAATAAATCTACAGCCCTATCATGCCTGGCGAAATAAGAATAAATAGAATCACCGGATGCATTTTTTTGAATAAAGTTATAACCAATACAATGCAGCTTTAACAAAAATTCAAGCTGTACTTCTAAAGGCTGCCCTAAATATTTATCTAATAACCAAAATAAAAAGGTTTTAGCATGACGCTTCTCAAGCAGCAAATAATTTAGTTTCTTAAATTCAACATTTAGCCGTTTTACTGCAGCACTGACTTGAGTTTTTGAAGTATACGCTAATTTCGGGTGAATAAACTCTGAATAGGTTTTGTGCAGTTCAAATTCGAGTTGACTATATTCTTGATCCATTGAAAAGATTATTTATTTTGCAAGCTGGCAATACTATCATCTTTCAATGGATTAATAAATAATAAGATTAAATTGCGCTCATCTCATCTAGTCTTGGTTGTTCTAAACGTTTGTCTGCGATGAACGCTTTACCAATTCGATAGAGATTAAACAATAAAACACCAATTAACAGGTTGTGCAAATAAGATGCATTTAAATATGGAAATATAGGCATAATTATCAAGACCCCCACACAACCACCCAAACTGATTAAAAAGGTTTTTTGTAATGGGATTTTACCCTGCTTGAGAAATATTAAGGTGGTTAAAGGTTGCTGCATTGCTCCTGCTGTTGTCATGATTGGAAAAGCAACTGCGGGAGAGACATTCAGCAAAAACAACACACCTTGCACCATTGCAAATAAACCAATACCGGCAGAGGTTAAGGCCCCACATAAAACCATGCCCATGAAACCAAAAAATAATCGCCATGAATCCAGTGCTGTCAAGTCGCCACCGATTGGCAATATATGCAATTGATTGCCGAGAATTAAAAAAATAATGCTACTGAAACAACAAAGCATGAGTAAACGGATGGCTTGTTTACTTAAACTGGATACCAAATGCCCGCCTAAAAGTCCACCAATACATGTTCCTATCACTAATGTGACCAGGGTTTTTATATCTACCTGGATGATTTGCATAAAAAACAAGGACTCAAGTGCACCTGGAATAATTTGAGCACCATTAACCATGGGGGGGAGCTCATCATCATCAAATGTATTAAAAAACTTTGCAAAGGCAATACCCACTGCAAAACTACCAATACCGATGGTATCTGCTATAAAGGCAAACATACCACTCACTAATAATTTGCATTTCATCTTGAAGCTTAAATCTTGCTTTAACTGATGACGGTATTGCAAGAACATCCCCACAACACAAATCAAGGTTAAAACAATTATTATAGAAATTAAAACTGGCATCATCACAATAGGATTTCCTTTTATGTTTTTAGGGATGGGGTTTAGCAAGATTTCTTGGTGCAGTTGACTCTATCTGCGCACAAAGATGCCTATATATGTCAGGATCATCCAAGCCCACCACGCGCAATTTAAACATTTTATCCAACAGATTAAAACGTTTAAAAAGTGGTATTATCTGATCCGGCCTAAAAGACCGGATCAGTTTTGCGCATACCGCGTTAATATGGGGCATATTTAGCGATGTTTGAGGTGTCCATTCAAGAATTGCATATTCAAGCTCACTAGCAAGTCTTAACCCTTTTAAGATCAATTTAATGGCTCTTAGTATACGAATGGGATCTTCATTTATGGAAACACCAGATGATACAATTGTTCTGATAATGCCGTGTTCTAGATCCAATAAGCCTAAACCTGTTGGATCATGAATATTGCCTTCATTATCACAATATAAACCATTGACTGTAAAATCCCTAGTAAGAACATCTAATGGAATCAGAACTACAGATGATAAGGGCTTCACAAAATATTCGCATTTATAAACATTTCCCTTATGATAAATAGAATGGCTATACAAATTTGGCATATAACGACTTGCAGAAAATGCTGTGCGAGATGATGGTGGTGGTGGTGGAATATTGCTGATAAAATCGATATCATTAATGCCTTCTAAACTTTCTCCACGAATCAATCGATGAATAGCACTGCCCACAATATAAATCACATTGAGTTCTGGTACGTGTAAAAGCTCAAAAATAGGTGGCAGCAGTGGTGGTAAATTGACTTTTGAAGGTAAAGAACTCTTTTCAATCTTCAACTGAGGATGTTCTTTAAGCATTTCATCCATCTTTAACAAAGCTCGTTCTTCGCTTTTAAACATGTGTTGATAAAACAACAAATTGAGTCTGGCATCGATGATCTGCCCCTTGAGAAAATAAGCTTTAATCAAGACCAATTGAGCTTCTATACATACAGGAAACAAATGGATAATTTTCATTAATAACTGCATGGCAATTCGACCATCATGGACATAAAAAAGATGCCAGAAATAAACCATCCAAAGTTGGATATTTTCTGGGTGCTCATCATTATATACACGCATCATTGCAGAAAATCTTCTATCTTTTAAGCTGCTTAAGCATTGAACATGCGCAACTTTCAACATTTGATTATCAGGGAATTGATGCAATGCGGCTTCTGTAACTCTTAAGACTTCTTCATATCGCTGGTCGAAATTTAAAAAAAGAACTTTTTTTAAAACTAAATCGGCTTGATTATGAATGACTAAACGTTCATCAATTAAGCTTATGCCCTGAGCAACTAATTTGAGTTTTTCATAGCAAATCAATAAATCATTGAATATTAGCTCATTATCAAGAGGAGGAACAAATGACAATGTGTCTAATGCTTCCTGGTATTTATTTTCATTTAACAAACATCTAGCATATAAACGATGCCAGGAACTTTGATGTGAAGCTTCAGGACAGATAACTAATACAGCTTTTAGCTCAACATAATTTTTACTGTGACACAATCTAAATAACTTATTGAAAAAAGCTTTATTATGGGGCCCTCTTTGAGCAAGTTCCTTAAGTTCTTCCATAGTCATAGTGGTTATTATTTAATACAAAAACGCAAATTATCACATGTTAAAAGCATTTTCGTCAAGTTGTTTTCAATAATAACAAACACATCCGTTAATCATGCGGGCCTGATTGCTCAAAAACATCTTTAAGTTCTTGAATTTTAGCTTGAGTTCCATCGACCAAATCTATGCTCATATTACCCAGCATTTGATAAAGAGCTTTAATTTGAGGAAACTGAGCTAGCGTCTTGAGGTGTTGTTCAATCGTCGTGGTGTCAGCTCGAGCAATAGGACCTGTTAATATCAACTTACAATTCTTTTTGGCTTTTAAATTATTTAAAACAGATTGCATCAAGGGGATGATCATCTCAATTGCATCATCATTTGAAATCCCGACCTCATTCAAACAAGTTTTGGCAACATGAGCCAAAGTCACTGTATAATTGGCAGCGATGACTGCAGCGCTGTGATATAAGTTCTTTGCTTGAGCCTGAATAGGAAAAGGTTTTGCCCCAAGTTGACTAAACATAGCCGCCAATACTTTATACAACTCGTCGTCTGGAGTTTCAATGGAACAATATGTCCCTTTGAAATTTGCTATTGATAATGCAAAATCACTAAAACTTTGCATGGGGTGAACTGAGGCCAGATGACAATCGAGCACATTAAGAGCCTTAGTGCTTAAATTTGCTGAAAAATGTATTACCACAGCATGTTTTGGGGGATTACTTTGTTTTAACGCTAAAGCAAGTTGTTCAATTTTATCATCAGGAACAGCAATCAAATAAATATCAGCAAGCTCTAAGTTTGCAATATTTGCTACGGGTCTTCCTTTGCCAATCTCAATTGCGGCAAGTTGACTTGAGGCTAGACTTTGATTGCAAATACCAACAATCTCCATATCAAGATATTTTGAAAATAAATACGCAATGACTTTACCGAGGCGCCCTGCCCCAATCACATTCACACGTTGACAAGAAAGAACCATAGTTAAACAACGAAAACAATAAAAAAATCATTTTAACAAAATATCTACATTCCCTAAACTAAAATTTTTATTTCTAATTTTACCCAAACTATCTACTCGTATAGGTCAATGGCTCTATAGTATTTGACATATATATAGATGCCGCTGCAACTGCGCATATCATTAACAGCAAAAGTGGGATAGCAATGGGGCCAGTAGTGATTGCAAAAAACACAGCAATGGCGATAGCTTCTGCGATTAAAATCACATGAATAGCTTGCTTCACGCCGCGTAGATTCCAGTCATTACTTGAATTTAAGGGCTTTGAAGAGAATAACTGAAATGATTGTGATTTTGCTTGCGGAGCCCTTGGTTCTGCTTGCGGAGCCCTTGGTTCTGCTTGCGGAGCGCCTGATTTTGCTTGCGGAGCGCCTGATTTTGCTTGCGGAGCGCCTGATTTTGCTTGCGGAGCGCCTGATTTTGCTTGCGGAGCCCCTGATTTTGCTTGCGGAGCCCCTGATTTTGCTTGCGGAGCCCCTGGTTCTATACAATCTGTTGGATTCATCACATGTAAACAGATATCCCTTAAATAATTATTATGATTACCATGTTCACTAAGGGCCTTAATCATAGAATCATTGCATCTGGCATTAGGATCTAATGCTTTAACCTTAAGATGGGCATAGGCCGCAACATAATAGCCACAAGAATAACAATCTGGCTGAGGTATAATGTGGCCGTTATTAACAAATGGTGATTTTGTATATTTGTCGATGCCGAATGACTTTAATAAGGGGGATAAAAATTTATAGATAGATTCCCCATCACTACAATAAGGATCAAAAACTTCAACCGAATAAGGTATTTCTTTGCCAGTTTTAGATATCGTCACCCAATACCAGTGGCCAGGCCCTACTGGAAACATAATATGCTGTAGTGCTTGATTTTCCGACAGACTTTTAACTGCGGCTTGAAGCACCGGTTGTGACATACGATTAGTTATGCTAATAGCTGGAAATATCTCAATGGTTGATGTTACCTGAATTAGGTTTGTCAGAGCTTGAACGCTTTCACCATTAAGTTGATCTCTGCCAATACTTGAATGGAATCTTTGTACACCTCGAACACCTGCTGCATTAGCTAATTTTATAACAATAGCTGATTCCTTTTGACTTTGCTGCATGAGCTTATCAAAAATATCATCTGCAGGCTTTTTATCATGTAGCATTTCTTTCAAACATGATTGAAATTGTGGAGACTGGTCTTGCCAATATAACATGATATCAGCTGAAACTAATCTAGCGAAAATGGCATTAATTTCTTCAGAGGCAACTGCGGGAAGCGCTTTTATTAATTGTTGGTATGAACTTTCTATAAGCTTCATTTGCGAGGAAATATCCTCAACAATTTTATCAATGGGCGCATTACTTTGAAGTAAAAATATTAATTTTGGTAAAACAGCATGACCATGACGTTCCCAAATAGACATTTGATCATCTAATATTAATCTCTTGCAAGTAGCAACGATTACGTTATCTTGAACCATTACGAATTGACGTATTTGTTCTTGAATACTTTCTCTAATGTTATGCATTTCTTATCTTCTCTTTTTTGATTCAAAAAACTACATAATACATAATATATTAACATGAAAGGGTGTTGTAGTCAAAATATTCTGTATATGACCAGAAGTTGCCGTATAAAAAGTAGTCTTAAAATATTGCAAACTCTTTTTTCTTTAACAGAAATCGATTTTAAGAGTTTGCACCTAAAAATCATTCGGCAACTTAGCAAGGTGAACAGCGCATAGCATTACCTTCTTTTTCCTGAGGACTGTCCTTATCATTTAAGGAATTATCCGCACTAAGGGGCTTATCAAAATTACCTTTTGATTTAGAATTATTTTGTGAAAATGCCATCATCAAGTGGAATACCAACAAAAATGGAGTGGAATAGATAACATAGGCTACCGATATTGGCATTAACATTTTGTTAATAATTTCTAGTGCAAAAACAGGTTGTTGCACATTAAAAAGTTTATATATATTATTTACCTGCTCAGATAGTGAACAAGATAAAAGAGTAAGCTATACATCTGGATAAGTAATTAAAGGCTAAAGTCATGCCAATAATTCTGAAATGAATCCCAGAAGTCAATATTTCTCCATTACGCCAATAGTAATTACAATAGCTACCGTTTCCTGGGTTTTGCTTAATTCACAAATTTTTTCCCAAGACTGGTTTTAATATAAAATCGATTCTGTTTCAGCTTGGACTTTGAACTAAAAAATGATAAATATAAAGAAAAATGACTAGCAAACCTTAATCAAACAAATCATGCAGTGACACGAACCATAAAATTGGGCATTATATTGCAAGCGCAGCTTTAGTTTCTGTCAATATTTTACTCATAAATGAATAAAGGATCATCATGCCAATCAGTGTTTTTGATATGTTTTCAATTGGAATTGGACCATCTAGCTCTCATACAGTAGGACCCATGCTAGCAGCCTACGATTTTGTTAAAATTCTAGATCAACAACAAAATCTTGATAGCACATCACGTTTACTCATAGAGGTTTATGGCTCACTTGCTTTAACTGGTAAGGGACATGCAACTGATTTAGCTATCCTAAATGGTTTATCTGGTTTTTTACCTGATACTGTTGATCCCTTATCGATGAAACCACGAATGCAAGAGATAAAAGCATCTCAACAACTGCGATTGCTTCAAAAACATTTGATTGATTTTGACATGTCTCATGACTTTTTATTTTTACAAAAAGAACTTCTAGAAAAACATAGCAATGGCATGCGTTTTACAGCATTAGATCGAGAAAAAAAGATAATATATTCAGAAATTTATTATTCTATTGGCGGGGGGTTCATTGTTAAAGATGATGAATTTTCAGATCCTAAAACTGATAAAATATCTCCACCCTACCTTTTTAACTCTGCAAACGAATTACTGCAATTATGTGAGGATCAAGGCCTAAGTATTGCAGAACTGATGATGAAAAATGAACTCACATGGCGAAGCGCTGAAGACATTCAATCAGGTATCTTAAAAATTGCAAATGTGATGTTTGATTGTATTGATAGAGGATGCCAACATCAAGGTGAGCTCCCTGGAGGTCTTCATCTAAAACGTCGAGCACCAGAGCTGTATAACCGCTTATTAACAGAGGTAGGGATTGCAAGTAAATATGAAGTAGCCGATGTTTTAAGTCGGCTCAATCTTTATGCGATGGCAGTCAATGAAGAAAATGCAGCTGGTGGCCGAGTTGTAACTGCACCTACCAATGGCGCCGCTGGAATTATTCCTGCGGTAATGAAATACATGGGCGATGCGCATGATAAAACTTGTGACGATGATATTGTAAACTATTTCCTCACCGCAGCGGCTATTGGCATCTTATATAAAAAAAATGCCTCTATTTCAGGTGCTGAAGTTGGTTGTCAAGGCGAAGTTGGTGTGGCTAGCTCAATGGCTGCGGCAGGTATTACGGCGGTACTAGGTGGTAATATTTATCAAGTCGAAAATGCTGCTGAAATAGCGATGGAGCATCATCTGGGCATGACTTGTGATCCCGTTCATGGTCTGGTGCAAGTTCCTTGCATAGAACGTAATGCGATGGGTGCTGTTAAAGCGGTCAATGCATCACGCATGTCCTTAATGGGTGATGGCAAGCATTTTATTTCTCTCGACAAGGTCATTGCCACCATGAAACAAACAGGAATTGATATGCAAACCATTTATAAAGAGACATCCCTGGGAGGGCTAGCTGCCGCCGTTAATCGAATTGAGTGTTAAGCACATTTCATCACTAGTTTATGTGACGGATGTGATTCTTCAAGACCAAATAGAACGATTAAAAGACTGAACAAATAACAAAGCGGCATAATACTTAGAGCATAATTATAAGCGTTTATGCCGTAGACATGGACGCCATGAACAACTTGCCAATCCTGGCTATGATGTAAAAAAACGCCAACCAAAGGTTGGAATACAGAACCACCAATGAGCACGGATAGGTTATTAAATCCCGAAGCAGTGCCAACCAACTGTGCAGGGTTATAGTCCTTCACTACAGCAAAACTCACTGATTGTCCACCTGCACCTAAACCAAAAATAAAAAGAATAAAGTAAACACTAAAGATACTCAAATGTTGATCATAGAGCAAAATAGACGTTGCAAAAAGTCCCATCAATGAACTGATACCTAAAGCAAATCGACGATTACATAATCTATCAGAGATGTAACCAAGTAAAGGACTACCTATACCTATTCCAATCCAAATCATACTACACATACCTGAGGCAGCTAAGACGGAAACATTGTATTTTACCTGAAGGTAAGGAACGCCCCAAAGCGCTGCAAAAACAGCAATAGGTGTCCAAATACAGAAAGCATAGGTGGCAATCTTCCATGTATAAGAGCGTCCACATACAGCCACTAAACGTTTTAACTCCTCTTTAATACCAGGTTCAGTCACATATTCTTCGTGACCATCAGGATAATCTCTAACCAAGGTCCATAAGAGACCTGCGAGTATAAAACCAATGATTGCTAATATATAGCTCGCATATCGCCAACCAGCTGCATGAATCAGACTCGCTAGAGGCATTTCACCAAAAATTGCGCCCACTGAACTCATGAGTTGCGCAACACCAGCAAGAATAGCGAAATGACGTGCTGGAAACCAACGTGAGCATAAAACCAAGACCCCAATAAATGAAAAAGCAGATCCCACACCAATCATAAATCGACCCAAAGCTGCAGTAATCATGCTATCTGTCGATGCAAAGAAAAAAGAACCAAACGCACAAAGTGTAAGTGCCGCAGTCATTAAACGTCTTGGTCCGAAGCGATCGAACATTAAACCAGCAGGAAGCTGCATGGGTGCATAGGCATAAAAATAGAAAGCAGAGATTACACCAAACCCCTCTGCAGTTACATGAAATGTATGCATGATGGGTTCTGCCATAACACTAGGTGCAACTTGGAGGATAAACTCATATAAGTAAAAACAAGACGCTAAAAAGAAAATAAGATAAGCTTTTCTTTTTTGGATTCCTTCAAATTGTTTCATTGATTCATTCATATAAAATAAAAAAACGTAGTTGATTAGACCCTATATCGAATAATTTTGTCAATGATTATTCACAAATAATTCCATGCAACTGCTGATCCCTGCCACCCATAATATGACCAAGTGGAAGAGGCTTGTTGTCGATTCTAAGCCAAGCTAAATAGGCCATCATCATGGCTTCAAGATAATCAGCCGATACCCCTATTTCATCTGTTGACATGACTTGAACATTTGTTAATAAATCCTTCAAATATTGCATCAACGCTTTATTTTTACTGCCGCCACCACAAATAAAAACCTGTTGGATTGTCTGATTTAATGCATTAACCGTATTTGCAATTAATAAAGCACTAAAATAACAAAGTGTAGCCTGAATATCCTCAGCATTTAAATTAAATTCAAGTAAATAATCTTGTAACCAAGTCAAACTAAAATACTCTTTACCAATACTTTTAGGTGGTAATTGATGAAAATAGGGATCGGTTAACAGCCTATTGACCAAAGCTTGGCAAATCCTGCCTGTCATGGCCCAAGCTGAATCTTTATCATAAGTTAATCCTAGTTGGGTATGTATCCAGGCATCCATCAAACAATTTCCAGGGCCGATATCAAAACCGTAAAGAGGTTGATTGCCGATGATGCAAGAAATATTACTGATACCACCAATATTGACAACAACAGCAGGTTTATATTTATCAAAAATAGCTTGATGATAAATAGGAGCTAGTGGTGCACCTTGCCCCCCTTGAGCAACATTTTTCGAGCGAAAATCATAAACCACTGGTCGATTTAATATCTCATAGAGTGGGAAGGGAGAACCAATTTGCCATGTATACGCATCATTTATTTGGATATCATGACAAATCGTTTGCCCATGCATGCCAATGACCTTCAAGTTTTCTTGAACATCTGCCGACTGTTTTGACATGAATTGACTAGCCGCAGCGGCAAATTCAAGTCCAACATCACGGTCAAGTCGTGCAAAAAAATGCATATCAAATGAATGTCCTTGCATGACTTGGCGTAAACGTTGTTCAATATTATGACTATAAGAATAGACTTGGGCATCAATCAACTGATGGGTTAAGGGATTGATTAAAGCAATATCAATCCCATCCATGCTGGTACCCGACATTAAACCTAGGGCATATATACTCATGATGGCTAACCTTTTTGAATATCAAATAAACGGTAAAAATTACGCGTCGTGGCTATTGCAACTTCTTCATCACTAATGCCACGCAGATTTGCAATTTTTTCAGCCACATATTTCACCCATGCAGGATGATTCGACTTTGATCGATATGGATGTGGCGCAAGATAAGGGGAATCAGTTTCAATCAGCAATCGGTCAAGCGGCGTATTGATGGCGACTTCATGAACCAAATTGGCATTTTTAAACGTTACAATACCAGAAAGTGAAATATAAAAATTTAAATCCAAGGCTTTTTTAGCACTGGCCCAATCCTCAGTAAAACAATGCATAACGCCTGCAATATCCCGATCATGCTCTGTTTTAAGCTTGTCTAAGGTGTCTTCAATGGATTGTCTGGTATGGATAATCAAGGGCTTTTTGAGGAATTTAGAAGCTTCAATATGTTGAGAAAATAAGTGATGCTGAGCCTTTTTATGATCTTCGTTTTCAAGACGGTAATAATCAAGCCCTGTTTCGCCAATCGCAACACACCGTTGCGCGCCGCCCTTTTCAATTAAAAAGGGGTATATTTCTTTATTAGTAACGTCACAAGGATGCCAACCCACTGAATAAGAAACATCAGTATATTGTTTGGCAATATTAGCTAAAATATCCGCGTCTTCAAGTTCGACAGCAACTGTTAAAAAATGTTCTACACCTTGCTCTCTAGCGTAAGCCAATGCATTATCTAACTGTTGATCAAATCCATCTAATTCCAGGCGATTTAAGTGACAATGAGAATCAACAATCATCAGTAGAATCCTTTTAAAATTAAAAAAAGCCGTGATAGTACTAGATTAGCTTGCAAGCTTGTTTGATTTTGACGACATTCAACCGTTAAATCATAAAACTGCCACCAAGACTCCATAGGTGCCATAGCCAAGAAGGCCAACTCTTTTAACTGTTGTTCTTCGCTGGCCATTGTCTTATCTGAGATAATACGGTGGCTCAAACACTGCAACAACAATAATGATTGCTCTAAAGCTTGTCCAGCAAAATAATCCAATAGCCTAGCCATTGAGATCTGCTCGTCTAAAAAAGACATCAACAGAGCTTGCAACTCTAAAAGTTGTTCTCGCACATCAGGTGGTGACGAGCGACCTAATCCATTTAAGAGCCAGGCTCGGCTTCTAATGGTTGGGATCAACATTTGTCCGTTATCCACCAATAACATAAAATGCGTTTTTAAACTTGGTTCTTCCAAGACTTTCAATAGCGCATTTGCTGCATTCACATTCAAGGCTTCTGCATGTTCAATAACCACCAGTTGATGTTCTGCAATAAGCGGTGTGTGCAGACAAACATCAAGCAAATCACGGATTTGTTCAATTTTGATGGCATGTCCAATCTGCTCAGGTTGAATCATGTGAATATCTGGATGGGTATTTGCTTTAAGCAATAAACATGATTCACATACACCACAGCGCAGCTTGTTTTGACAAAAAACCAATTGAATAAATGAACTTAAGATGTCCTGACGCTGTACTTTTTCGCCTTCTAACACAATGACAGCAGGCCAGCGATTTTTCAGGTACATCCCTTCGAGAATATCTTGTGTTTTCATCATTGACGATGTTGTTTTATCCATAAGCTCACTTGCTCTATAATATCATTTTGCACCCCAATGATATCTTGATTCGCATCAATGCGCATCACATGAGGATATTTATCAAGCAACAGCTCATAAGTCAAAGCAACATTCTCAAAAAATTCAAGTGATTGTTGTTCAATTTGATCGAGTTGCCCACGTACTTTGATACGTTCAAGCGCACGTTTTGGTGTAACCGACATAAAAATGGTTAAATCAGGTTTTTGAGCACCAATACAGATCTCAGAAATTTGCTCGATGGTCTTCATATCAACCCCCCTTCCGCCAGCTTGATATGCAAAAGTTGATAATTCATGTCTATCTAACAGCACCCATTGCCCTTGATTTAAACTTGGTCTAATGATGCTTTCAAGTAATTGTAATCTGGCTGCATATAGTAGTAAGACTTCTGCCATAGGTAGGATGTTATAAGTTGCTTGTTTTAAAATATCCCTAACTGCCTCACCTAATGGGCTTCCACCTGGTTCTCTTAACGAGAGATAATCAATACCTTGCTGCTCGAATATGGTTGAAATTTGCTCAATCGCTGTGGTTTTTCCAGCACCATCGATACCTTCTATGACTATCCATTTAGCCTTACTGTGCATGCTGTTTCCTTAAATAAAGATTGATAGCATCAATTTGATGACGATAATCACTTGAAAAATAATGGCGCCCATCACCTTTGGCAACAAAATAAAGATAGCTGCTAGGGGTTGGATGAGCCGCTGCTAAGAGTGAAGACATACCAACCATCGCAATTGGTGAAGGCGGTAATCCATAGTGAAGATAACTGTTGTAAGGGCTATCTTGCTTGATATCAGATCCTTTTAAAACAGTATGGCGACACCCTGGCTGGCCATAAGCAACAATAGGGTCCATTTGCAAAGGCATATGCAAACGAAGACGATTCACAATTACACCTGAAATCAAATGTCGTTCCGATTCATCTGCAGTCTCTTTTTCGATGATTGAGGCAACTGTTAAAAGCTCATAGGGTGATTGATAAGGTAAATGTTCATCACGTTCCTGCCATATGCGATTCAAACGAAGCTGTAATTCCTGTTTAGCCAAACGTAAGATTGGCAAGATATCCTTACCAACTTGATATTGATAAGTTGAAGCAAACAGTAATCCTTCCAAGGAATTGCGATTATCTCTTAATGCATCGATGTGTTCAAGATGAAAAATAAAGTCTGGCGATTGCTGCCATGATGCAACAAGCTCACACAATCTCATGCCTTCCACAATTGTTAATGATTGCATCAACACCTGCCCTGATATCATTTTTTGTACCAAAGACCATATCGTATCCCCAGGCGCTAAGAGATATGTGCCCGCTTTTAATTGGGGAGAAATTTGATACCATTTAAATAAAAAAGCTAGCGTACGTGGCGACTTAATAAGGTCGGCATCCTGCAGGATGCTAATTAGTTTTCGTCCATTAGAGCGAGAATCCAGCACAATTCGACGAGATTGTTGCGTATAGGTTTTTATAAAAAACTCATTACGTACCTGCCAAACAACGATGCCAACTAGAGCACTGATCAATACCAGTGCCAGCAACAACAATTGAAGCCATCGTCGTGGCAGATTCAGCATATTAACCTATTTTTTTGAAAATAATAGAACCATTGGTTCCACCAAAACCAAATGAATTACTCATCACATAATCGATATGACGAGCTTGTTTCACATGTGGCACATAATTAAGATCACAATCAACGTCAGGATGATCAAGATTAATTGTTGGCGGTGCAACTTGATCGCGAATAGCCAACACACTAAAAATACCTTCAACTGCTCCTGCCGCTCCCAGGAGATGCCCTGTCATTGATTTGGTTGAACTAACCGCTAAATCAAAGGCATGTTTACCAAAAACACCTTTAATTGCTTTGGTCTCATTCAAATCATTCAAAAAAGTTGAGGTTCCATGCGCATTAATATAATCAATTGCATCAGCAGCGATATTGGCATCCTTAAGTGCTGCTTGCATACAACTCATGGCGCCTTCACCAGTATCATCTGGGGCGGTTATATGGAAGGCATCACCAGACATACCAAAACCTACAAACTCTGCATAGATTTTAGCACCGCGTTTAACGGCATGTTCGTACTCTTCTAAAATGAGTATACCTGCGCCTTCACCCATGACAAAACCATCTCTTTCCTTATCCCAAGGACGAGAAGCTTTGCTAGGTTCTTCATTACGTTTTGATAATGCACGAACTGCAGAAAAACCTGCGAGGCAAAGCGGAGTATTAGTCATTTCAGCACCGCCACAAACCATCACATCAGCATCACCATAGGCAATGAGGCGCGCAGCCAATCCAATATTATGGGTGCCACTTGTACAAGCTGTTACAACAGATATATTAGGTCCCTTCATGCCATGTCGTATCGATATTTGTCCGGCAACCATATTGATAATACCTGCAGGGATGAAAAAAGGTGATACACGTTTGGGGCCAGCTTGCATCAGCTTGTCTTGATTTTGAGTAATGGTAGAAATACCACCGATACCTGCACCAACAGCTACGCCACAACGATGTGCAAGTTCTGGGGTTATTTTTAGCCCAGACATTTGTACAGCTTCATTAGCAGCAACAACACCATACTGTGTAAAAGCATCCATTTTTCGAGCTTCTTTCACATCAAAATAGTTATCAGGATCAAATCCCTTCACTCGGGCCCAAATTTTAGTGGAATATTCAGTTGTATCAAACCCCTCAACTGAGGTAACACCGCTGACACCATTTAGAATATTGGACCAGGTTTCGTTAGCGTTCAAGCCAAGAGGAGTTACCATACCAAAACCAGTAACCACAACGCGTCTTTTACTCAAGAAGAGTCTCCTTAAACTAAATACAAACGACCTAAAAGGCTATCATTAAAATTAAAAAAACAGTGCATCAGCTTAAATAAACTATTATGCACTGTTTTAAAATATTTTATTCGTCTTTCTTGATATTCGCTTCAATGAAATCAATGGCTTCTTGAATGGTTGTGATTTTCTCAGATTTCTCATCAGGAATTTCAGTTTCAAACTCTTCTTCAAGAGCCATTACCAATTCAACTGTATCTAAAGAATCCGCACCTAGATCATCAACAAAAGAAGCATCATTGCGTAATTCTTCTTCTTTCACACCTAATTGTTCAACAACAATTTTACGAACTCTTTCAGCGATATTACTCATTATATTAGATTCCTCTAAAAATTAAATAAAACATTTATGGTAGTATTTTAGTATAAATATTATACCATGTACATCCCACCATTCACATGAATTGTTTGTCCCGTGATGTAACTAGCATCATCAGATACCAAAAAGGAAACAGTTTTTGCGATATCTGTTGGGTTCCCCAAACGTTTCATAGGAATTCGTTTTAATAACTCCTGCTTCACCATATCTGGTAAAACATCAGTCATATCTGTATCTATAAATCCTGGCGCCACCACATTTACTGTAATATTGCGTGAAGCCATTTCTTGAGCGAGCGATTTTGAAAAACCAACAACGCCTGCTTTAGTAGAAGCATAGTTGGCCTGACCAGAATTCCCAGTCGCACCGACTATTGATGCGATATTGACAATTCTTCCCCAACGCGCACGAAACATCGTTTTTAAACATGCACGCGTCATTCTAAACACACCTGTCAAATTTGTTTCGATGACATCGAGCCATTCTTCATCAGTCATACGCAACAAAAGATTGTCAGCAGTTATACCCGCATTATTAATTAAAATTTGTGGGGCGAGTTTTCTTTCACTCAGTAATTCTGTTAAGGCATCGGATGCTTCAGCTTGACGAATATCTAAAACCAAACCTTCTCCAGCACAACCTAAGTCCTGGAATTGTTGCGTCATTTTGTCAGCTGAATGTTGTGTTGTGGCGGTACCAACAACATAATATCCTTTTTTTGCAAGATCTAGGGCAATGGTATTACCAATTCCTCTAGATGCACCAGTAACTAAAGCTACTTTTTTTTCTTGACTCATTTATAAGATTTCCCATTTTGGTAAATGTTGTGGCTCATGACAAAACATATTTTTAACTTTTACAATGGTACGTTTTGCTAAACCAGACAGCACTTTACCTGGCCCACACTCAATCACACTATCAATGCCGGCATTTTCAAATAATACCAAAGTTTCTGTCCATCGCACAGGCATCAATAAATGTTGAGACAAAAGATCACGCATTTGTGATGCTGAGCTATAGCTGCTCAAATCGACATTACTAATGATCTTAATTTTGGGTGGCTTAAAATCAATTTCTGACAAAACAGTTGCAAATGGTTTTACAGCAGGCCTCATCAATTCGCAATGACATGGCACACTCACAGGAATTAATTTTGCCATTCTGGCACCAGCATCTTCACAAGCATTGATCGCTTTTTCGATGAGATGTAGATGTCCTGCAACAACAATTTGGCCGGTCGCGTTAAAATTAGCAATTGATAATACTTCGTTTTGTGATGCTTGCGCAATCTCTTTACATATTTTTTCAATCTTTTCAGGCTCAAGACCTATGATTGCAGCCATGGCCCCGTTGACACCAGCTACCGCTTTTTGCATCAGCTCTGCTCGCTTTCTGACGAGCTTTACAGCATCAATCAGAGATATCGCTTCAGCACAAACCAATGCCGCATATTCACCTAAACTGTGTCCCGCCATGATCTCTGGGTCTGGCATGCCATGTTTTTTTAAATATCGAAACATAGCAACATCGGCAACCAACATAATAACCTGGGTATTTAAAGTATCATTGATAACGGCATCAGTTCCTGTTTGAACCATATTCCATAGGTCAAAACCTAAAACAATTGATGCTTCATCAAAGGTGTTCGCAAGCACAGGATCTGCTTCATAAATGTCTTTGAGCATACCAACAGACTGTGAACCTTGACCTGGAAACATACAAGCCAGTCGCATAATCAAACCCTCTAAATAATGGTCTATAAAATTAAACCTTGATTCATAAAATCATTGATTTTATCTCGCACCAAATGAACAACATTGTTTTGTACTTGCAACATTGCTTGTTCAATAGCATTTTGGAATCCTAGAATAGATGCACTACCATGGCTTTTAATAACAATGCCATTCAAACCAATCAGTGTTGCACCATTGTAACGGGCAGGATCAAGCCGCTTTTTTAAATGCTTTAAAATTGGCCGAGCTAAGAGTCCAATGCATTTAGTCCATGCATTTTGGGAAAACACTTGCTTTATTTGGCCCATAATCATCTTGGCTAATCCCTCGCTTGCCTTTAAAGCAACATTACCGACAAAACCATCACATACTATCAGATCGATATCACCAAGATATAAATGATCACCTTCTACATAACCTATGTAATTCAGTAATTTGCATTCTGATAACATATATGCTGTGTGCTTAACCTGATCATTACCTTTAATTTCTTCAACACCAATATTTAACACACCAATTTTAGGATTCGCATTTCTATCAACTGCTTGAATTAGTGCGGACCCCATTACTGCAAATTGAAACAAATGTTCTGCACAGGAGTCAACATTTGCGCCTAAATCAATAACCCTTGTTTTGCCTCGTTTGTTTGGAAGTTCAGCAATAATAGCTGGTCTATCAATACCTGGCATTGTTTTTAAAACAAAACGAGCGGTTGCCATGAGGGCTCCCGTATTACCAGCACTAACAACTGCTTGCGCTTTTTCTTCTTTAACAAGATTAATTGCAAGACGCATTGATGATGCTTTTTTGGTGCGAAGCGCTACAGATGGCAATTCATTCATCTCGACCACTTCAGGTGCATGATGAATTTCACAGCGCGTCAGAAGCTGATCTGGATATTGACGCAAGGCTTGTTTGATTGATGGTTCATGACCAACCAAAATCAGCTTTAGTTGAGGAAATTTTTTTAAAGCATTAATTGATGCAGGGATAATCACAGATAACCCGTGATCACCACCCATTGCATCAATTGATAAAGTGATATATTCCAAGGGAATTACTCATTATCTACAAACACATCTTTTTCAGTATTAATAACTTTACGTCCACGATAGTAACCGTCAGCAGTCATGTGATGACGCAAATGGGTTTCACCAGAAACTGGATCTACTGATAATGTAGGTAATGTTAATGCATCATGTGAACGACGCATGTCTCTTCTTGATCTTGATTTTTTATTTTGTTGTACAGCCATTTTCCACTCCTAAGGGTAATACAAATTTGGCCTAGATTGTAAACGCTTTTTAAACTTAAGCCAAGAGATTCGCAATAAAAATCACAGTAAACTAGTCATTTTGCATCAATTTTATCTGATTTCGATCGCATAATTCAAGGTTATTATGAAAACTAGCTGAAAATAAATATAAATTATCGATTAAAATATCATCCAATTCGATGTTATCATCAGGGGCAACAATCACATCAAAGCTATCCTGATATTGTCTTGCAATTTCTTCAGAACGACAAACAGCCATTTCACTTTCAAGTGAAAACTCATGATCAAAAGCGCTTAAACAACGTTGGCATTCTGTTTTGATTAATCCTCGTTGCATCAAGTTTAGAATCAACACACGTCCCTCTTGCTTTACCTCATAAGAACAAGTCAATTCAACTGGCTCAGGAATGTAAGAAGGAAGTCTTTCATTAATCATCACCTGGAATTGCTCACTTCGGTTCATGAGTGATTTCTTTTTTAAATCTATTTTCATGCAAATATATCTATTTATTCAGAATTGGCCATTATTATATCAAAATAACTAGATTTAGCCAATTATTTCATATGAAATTAATATCCGCTATAATATTATTTGAAAGGAGAAAAACATGCCTATACAAAAACTTCCTAAACCAACTGCTGATGTTGTACTTACCAAAGCCATTTTAAATATGGCAAAGCTTTATCGCCTAAGTGGCAAAAGCTTAAGTGAGCTATTAGGTATTAGCGAAGCTGGCATTAGTCGCCTTCATTTGGGAACAAAACTGATTATAAGCCAACATAAAGAAGGCGAACTAGCACTTTTATTACTTAGAATTTACCGAAGCCTCAACGCCATTGTCGGACAAGATAACGAAAAAGCCATCTCATGGCTAAACCACCCCAATATTTCATTTGGAAATCAAAAGCCTATTGATTGTATGAAAAACATCACGGGCCTGGTCAATGTATTACAATATCTCGATGCCGTAAGGGGAAAACTATGAACCTATGGCAACAAACTCAAGGCAATGTTTATATCAAACCACTGCGTTTAAAACCATGGCGTGTGGTAGAAGCACAACACGTATTGACGACACGCTCACTTGTAGACTCCATCGAAGAACATGAAATCTTAGAAAATCTTATTGAAATGAGTAAACCTCCTATTGTTAAAGATAAAAATTATTTGCTCTTTACCCCTTTTCGCTACCCACCACTTCCTTATGGTTCACGATTTGGCAGTATGCTTGAGCCATCTCTTTGGTACGGTTCACTTAGCCTTGAAACGGCATTTGCAGAAGTAGGCTATTACCTACAAAAATTCCGTGATGACACCAGTGCTGACCTTGGCATTTTAAGTCTTGTTCACACCGCTTTCTCCACCACTGTCGAATCACAGAATGGCATTCGTCTCGAAGAACACCCTTTCCTCGAATTTAAATCATTGATTTCTAACAAAGATAATTATCAATATAGCCAAGCTTTAGGTGCTGAAATGAGAAAGGCGTCGGTTGAAGCATTTACATTTTTTTCAGCGCGTAGTTCTCTAGATAGCTTAAATATGGGTGTTTTCTCAAGTGATGTGTTTACGGCTGAAAAAAACAATTATATTTCTAATCAACAGACATGGTTTTGTTTTGCTAGCCATAACAAGGTTGAATTTACACGTTCTGTGCTCGGAAAAAAAATGAGTTATTGTTTTCCATACTAAAAATAATGTTATAATCTGTTCAATTTTTATGATTTGAAATAATTATGGCTAATGGACAAAAGGTTATCATAGGTTTATCAGGCGGTGTTGATTCAGCAGTATCCGCCTATCTTTTGAAAGAGCAAGGCTATCAAGTTGAAGCTTTGTTTATGAAAAATTGGGAACAAGATGACAAGGATGACTATTGTCCAGCGGCACAGGATTTATACGATGCCCAGCAAGTCTGTATGAAACTTGATATAAAACTACATACCATCAACTTTTCCAAAGAATATTGGACCCATGTATTTCAAATATTTCTGGATGAATACGCAGCAGGAATTACCCCTAACCCGGATATTCTTTGTAACAAAGAAATCAAATTTAAATATTTTTTAGAACATGCACTGAACCTAGGTGCAGATTTAATCGCGACCGGACATTATGCCCGTCGTGTTGATAAAGAAGATGAAACTCAATTATATCAAGCTAAAGACCGACAAAAAGATCAAACTTATTTTTTACATGCTGTTGAAAAAACCGCCCTCGAAAAAACCTTATTTCCGCTTGGTACATATCTTAAACCTGAGATACGTCAAATTGCCGCCAAACTGCTCCTTCCTAATCATGATAAAAAAGATTCAACCGGCATCTGTTTTATCGGTGAGCGTAAGTTCAGAGAATTTTTACAAGATTTTTTACTAGCAAGACCTGGTGAAATTACCACCACTAGCGGGAAAGTCATTGGCAAACATCAAGGCATCATTTTTTATACCATTGGCCAACGCCAAGGGCTAGGTCTTGGTGGCATCCAAGGTAGTGAAGATAAACCCTGGTTTGTCGTTGGAAAAGATATTGAATCCAATCAATTGATCGTCGCTCAGGGTGAGCACCATCCCCGTCTTTATCATCAGGGCCTAATTTGCAAACCCATTCATTGGCTTAAACAGATCCAAGATCATGAATATCCAATTTCATTAATGGCAAAAATTCGGTATCGACAAGATGCCCAACATTGCTTATTATCTGCAGCAACAGATAATGAACATGTGGTTTACTTTTCAAATCCGCAACGAGCTGTTACTCCAGGGCAATATATTGTCTTTTATGATAAACACCGCTGCCTTGGTGGTGCTCAAATTCTTAGAGGAATTAGCTAAATGATCCAATTTACTAAAAATGCAGCTGATAAAGTAGCTGAACTGATTGCCGAAGAAAGTGATCAAAATCTTTTTCTACGTATCTACGTCACAGGTGGTGGATGTTCAGGCTTTCAATATGGCTTCAGTTTTGATAACAAAACAGAAGCTGATGATACCATCATTGAACAAGCTTGCAGCGACGACCATAACACAGTAAGACTGGTGATTGATGCCTTAAGCATTCAATATCTAGATGGTGCAGAGGTCGATTTTAGCACCGGACTTCAAGAAGAATTTATTATCCGAAACCCTAATGCTAAAACAACCTGTGGCTGTGGTTCATCTTTTACTGTCGATGATCAATAAGGCTTAACAATAACCTTAGTGCCAATATCCATAAAATGATGTGACAACCATTTTGCATCACTGGGTGTCACTCTTACACAACCATGGGATGCATTGTGATTTGGCACATCATAGGAACCATGAACAGCGTAGTATTTACTAAAAAACATGCAATATGGCATTGGCGCACCACCTCTAGGCCTAGGATATCTGGAAGATTTACATCCAGGCCCTCCTTTGGACCAGACCCGATAACTCCCTACTGGTGTACGGCATGATCGTTTAATATCTTTGCACCATGAAGAACCACCAGATGCTTTCCCTGTTTTAATTACAGTACCATTATCATTGATGGCCTTATAACTATGAGTTCTTGGATTAAAGACAAATGTATTGGCGTAGCCCTCGAGATTTAAACCAAGCCCCATCAATAATGGCAATATTAACTTATAGTTCATCATCATTCCTTGTTCTTGCAGTAACATCTAAATTATAGCAATAAATAAACTGTATGCTTAAAATTAAGTCATATAATTTAGTGAACAGAACGATTTTGAAGCCTAGGAATAGTCATTTCACATCCCCAACAACAATATTTGGTAGGTATTGTGCGTATCTTTGATACCACTGTTCTCTTGAACAAAGACTATTATTAAGATATTGAATTGAATGATATTTAAACTAGTAAACCAATAACCGTCTTTATTATAACCGCTCATATTGATTATTGTTTGATCAAGAAGTTTTTTTATGTTAGTATGCTAACTATCTATTATTTTAGGGTCCAGTAATGCAAAATATAAATAATGAGGAATTGTTAGAAGCGCTCATTAAAATAAAATTAGCAGTATATACTCCTGATTATTGGATTAGTGGCGATCAAATTAATCAAGAATATATAAATTCATTGAGAGGTAATATACATCGAATAATTGATGAATCTTTGAATAAAGATGGTTTTAAAGAAAATACTACAGGTGTATTCCAAGATTTAATCAAAGACTTAACAAAAGACTCACTCGAAGCGTCAAAATCAGCCCCTGCAGTGTTGAAAAAGAAAAATAATATTGATTCAATGGCATCTAGAGTAATAAGCAAACATACAAGAAAATTTCAGGAAAATGGCAATATGTTTGATACAACATTTTTCCCAGCAGTGAAAGAAATAGCAAAAAACATAGAATCAGAGCAAAAAGATATCAGAGTAAATAGAAAAGAGGTATTAAAACTACAAACAGAACAGGAAATTCGATATCAAACTGCTGTAAATATAACATTGAGCTTACTGAATGCAACACTCATTTTGACTTGCATATTATGCCCAGTTTCAAGTTTGTTAATTATACCCACAGTTATATTATCACTCTACTTGATGTGCGCATGGAAAAACTTTTCGTCATTGCAAAATGAATTTAATGCACTTGAAAAAGAGATAGAGAAAGATAAAGAACTTTCGGGCTTAGCTAATTATTATTAGTGTCCCAACGTTTCTGTAAAATTCAAGAAGGGCTATAAAAAAAGAAAAGCCATTTGTTAGACTTCAGATTTTATTTCAACGTCAAACAAGAAAGAAAACAAATGTCTTTGCTTTTGAGAGAAGGATTGAGTGGACTTTATAAAGGCCATTCAGTTATTGATTGATCAAGCGATGCTTTTTGAAAGAGAGACATTTAAAAGCCCAAAGCTATGAACGCACTAAAGAGCAGATTAGCTTCGCCAATGATCACGATGATACTTTGAAAAAGTGGCAATATTAATCAACCTCGTATTTCTATGCAAAACACATGATAAAAAATTTGTTAGGATTGGCAACTCTTTTCTAATCTAAAATTCCACATCAATTTATTCAAAAATGACCCAATTCAAGGATTTAATGATCAAAATGTAGGTTAGATTGCATTTTTCACAAAAAAACCTACATTAAATATTTGAAACATAGTATAAATATTAGTTAGATAGCTCGTTGTGAAAATGCTGTAACAAACGATGGATCAAGGTTTTCATTGTAACCCTTATAAAATAATCCAAGGCCAGCAGCAAGTGACGCAACACCAGTAACTGCAAGTGCCGTGACTGCAACAGGTTTAGTCATTAATGTAAGTGCCAAAACGAATGCCACCGCTCCAACAACCGCAAGAAATCCGCCTAACACTTGAAGCACAATAGAGGCAGGGGATTGCTTAAAAAAGATATTATCTTCTAAAAAAAGAAGAGGATCACGAGAATTACGACTGATTCCAAAAAGATTATTTGATGGTGAATTATTTTGTGGCAATATCGTTGATCCAGAAGGAGGCAATTTCGTTGGTCCAGAAGGAGTTGTAGTCTGAACCGCCAAATTTACAGTAAAATTAAAATAAACGAAACTTTTAAGATCAGGACAAATGCAACACTCTAAGAGTATCTGTTTTAACTGAAGATTAGATGGTGAGCTCTGTAAAGCTTTGATAAGCTCTTCTTTAACAGGCCAGCAAGCAAGATAGTCTATTAAGCCATTCGCTGAAGAACCTAATAAAACACGGGAATCACGGCACTCTTCGTTATTTAAATAATCAAGATCAACGAGTGCATCTAAAACTGAATTTTCGAGAGCTTGACTATAAACCAACTTCCAAAAAAGATAATTGTTAAATTTCCTCGGATCATAAACACATTTGACAAGCGCATCTTGAGGTTTTGGATGTTCTGTCTGAAATTGAAACATAAATTGAAATATATTAGTTTCTTTCCTTTGAACAGCATCCTCTCGAAAATCTGTCATTATCGCACCACTTAACTAAATAAAAAGCCATTAGAATACACATAAATCATAAAAAAGGCAATTGATATTTTATTTTTTCAAGAACGTAAAATACGGCTCTTGTGTTAGAACTATATTGCAAAACACCGAGGCTAGATACGAAATGCGCTCAGTCGCGCTTTTAGCTACTAGCGGAGGTGTACTTTCGTGGCGCACCGTAAGGTGCGTAAATTAAGTGAATTTGAATTTTCTCTAAAAAGTGGCTCAAAAACCGGTCAAGAAATTTTTCATTTATTTTCGAAATAATACTGAAAACTTCATTGTGGTGAATGAATACAAATATCTTGATATCATTTAGCTGATTCGTATAAATAAGTCCCAACCTTTACAATTAACCCCGGAATAATGCATAATAGACATTTATGACTAAGCCTATATTACAACTCAAAAACATTCAAAAGTCCTTTGGAATTTTACCTATTTTAAAAGGGATCTCCTTTGATATTCACGCAGGTGAGTTCTTAACTCTTCTAGGTCCTTCAGGTTGCGGTAAAACAACTTTACTTAAAATCATCAGTGGATTTGAATCAGCGAATGCTGGTGATATCATCATGGATGGAAAAAACATCACCAAACTTCCGCCACAACAGCGTAATGTTCATACCATTTTTCAAAATTATGCACTATTCCCGCATATGAATGTGGCTGAAAATGTTGGATTTTCTTTAGTTTGCCAGGGTGTGGCAAAACAAGAAATTGAAGAACGTGTCAATAGCACGCTTAAAACCGTTCAATTAGACCATTTTCATACAAGAAACATCCAACAATTAAGCGGAGGACAGCAACAACGTGTCGCCATTGCTCGTGCGATTATTAATCAACCTAAAATTTTACTTTTAGATGAGCCTTTAAGTTCTCTTGATTATCGCTTAAGAAAAAATATGCAAATTGAGCTTAAGAATTTACAAAAAGAATTGAATATGACCTTTATTTTTGTGACACACGATCAGGAAGAAGCCCTTTCTATGTCTGATAGAATCATCATTTTCAATCAAGGAAAAATTGAGCAAATGGGAACCCCTTTCGAGATTTATGAAAATCCGAATAATCTTTATGTCGCGAAATTTATTGGTGAAACCAATATATTTAATATCACCGTACATGAGTTGAGCACTGAATTGATGTATACCAAAGTTGCAGGAATTACACTTGCTTGCAAACGCCCAAGAAATGTGTGTTGCGGAGACCCGATGCATCTTATCGTGCGGCCAGAAGATATCAAAGTACAGCACCTTCAAGCAAATCAAGATTTAAGCTCAAAAATTATAGGTGAAATCGTCGATATCACCTATAAAGGTTCTACTGTTGATTTGATTATCCGTTTGAATTCTGGGCAACTGATTGCCAGTACCTCATTTTTTGATGAAGGCCATGCCTTGCTTGATTATAAACTTCATGAGCGAGTTTATATTGAATGGCCAACAGGTTGGGAAGTCTTGTTACCTTATGAACACTAGATTCTTTTTAGCAAAAATGCTTAGCCTGTGGTTATTTGTCTTCTCAATACTTCCTGGCTTATTTTTATTTGTATTGGGTTTTTTCACTCAAGACCTAACAACATTTGCCAAACTGCCATTAACCCTGCATCACTATCTAGATTTGTTTAATCCCTTTTTTTTCAAAATCTTAATCCGTTCACTATTTCTTGCCGGTTTAGCAACATTGATTTGTTTTTTACTCGCCTATCCATTTGCCTATTTTCTGCTAAAATTAAAACATAAAACCTTGATTATTGTTTTAATTATTATCCCCTTTTGGACCAGTTCTTTAGTCAGGACATTTGCCATGGTTGATTTGCTGAAATCACATGGCGCTATCAATCACATTTTATTAAAGCTAGGTATTATTCAAAACCCCTTAAGCTTGCTCTACACGAATGAAGCGGTATTAATAGGATTGGTCTACAATCTTTTGCCCTTTATGATTTTACCGATATACAATGCCATGCATCGCATTGATAAGAAATGGATTGATGCTGGATTTGATTTAGGCGCCTCAAAATGGCAAATTTTTACGAGACTTTTTTGGCCATTGACTAAATCTGGGAGCAGCAATGGATGCATCATGGTATTCCTGCCTGCCATGACTTTATTCTATATCCCCAATATACTTGGCGGTGCCAAATCAATATTGATAGGCAACCTCATTCAAAATGAATTTTTATTTCTCAATAATTGGCCACAAGGTGCGGCTAGCAGTTCACTGCTGACATTGATCTTAATCGGATTCTTTTACTTCCAGCAAATCAAGGAAAAAAATCCATGATAAATGGCATCGCTAAAAGAATATATATCGCCTTTATTATTTCTTTTCTCTACTTACCCATTTGTCTTTTGGTCATTTATTCATTCAATGATGCTCAATACACTGTTTCTTGGCAGCATTTCTCATGGCGATGGTTTATTGCTCTAGGTCAAGACAGCAAACTCTTAGAAGCACTCAAAAACTCATTATGGCTTGGATTTTTAGCAACATCAATTTCAACAATTGTCAGTGTTCTCGCTTGTGGATCACTGATATTTTCTAAAAATAAGCGAGGCTTACAAGGATTTTTGATGCT
>RGPR01000002.1 GCA_010030245.1 Gammaproteobacteria bacterium | reverse complement strand
GGGCCTGATTTCATGAAATTAAATATATCTAGTAATTATTTTTTAAATTATGTTGAAGGTGGTGGATTAAATTGCAGATTATTTTTTGGTCAGTTTATATATACAACTAAAACAAACAACTCCTTAACTTACGAAACCGACCGTTATCACTATAATATGAGTGGTGCTGATGGATACGAAGACTATTCTTATAGTAATTATTTCTTGGGAAGAAATGAATATGAAGGCATTTCAAGTCAGCAATTGATGATAAAAGATGGGGCATTTAAAGTAAGAACAAGTTTACTGAGTGACAAGGTTGGTAAATCTGACAAATGGCTTACTGCAGTTAATTTAACTACAACAGTGCCAAATAAAATGAATCCGTTAGGTGTTTTGCCCATTAAAATACCCTTAAAATTATTTGCTAATGTTTTTCGCCGCATGGCAAATGCTTGGGCCACCACTGCCTCTAAATCCCTAAAAGAGACAGTTTCATCTTGATGTTTTGGGCTTAGCGCGATAACGGCAGAATTGACCTTGGGAGCTGGATTAAACGATTCCGGTGGCACATCTAACAAATGCTCTAGATGACAATAATATTGAAACATCACACTTAATCGCCCGTAATTAGCGCTTGATACTGGCGCTAACAGTCTATCCACGACTTCGGCCTGTAACATAAACACCATATCTTTGATATGCCTTCGAAACTGCAAAAAGTGAAACATCAATGGCGTTGAAATATTATAGGGCAAGTTACCAATTAGCCTGATATCATCTCCAAAGCTTGAAAAATCTACATTTAACACATCATCGCAAATAGCAGTTAATTTTTCTGCATGGGGAAAATGTTGCAAGCTTGCAAATAAATCCCTGTCAATTTCGATAACAGTTAGCTTATGTAGCCGTTCCAGTAGTGGCTGAGTCAGTGCGCCTCGTCCTGGACCAATTTCAATCACTGTATCCTGAGGACTTGCTGCGAGCGAAGCCACAATCTGCGCAATAATACCCTTGTCATGTAAAAAATTTTGTCCAAAACGTTTGCGTGCAAATACCATCTTTATCAACTTAAAACTTAATTGCCTTATTTTCTCGCAAATGTGGCGTCCTTGCAAGTTTTGCACATAAAGTTACAAACAAGATAAGAAAAAGTTTTAGCAATTTAGAAATCTCAGAGATATTCAAAGGACAAGAACCAAAGCCCACCTAAACCCAAGGATATCGCAATTAATAAACAAAGTGAGTACACTTTCTCATGTGTCTAAGGTATAATGGGCAAAAATTTTGAAGGCAAGTCATGCTATCGTATCCCATTTTTGTCAGTTGCCCGAAAGGCCTTGAAAACTTACTAATGCTTGAATTACAAGAATTAGGTCTCAACAATGCTAAAAATAGCCCCCAAGGCGTTACCGGCGATGCCTCTCTTGATTGCATCTACCAAATCGCACTTTGGTCACGCCTGGCTAATCGACTTCATCTGGTGCTATTTTCAGGACCCGCCAAGAACAACCAAGCGTTATATCAAACCTGTCAAGAGTTTGCATGGCAAAGCGTTTTTTCTGACCAATGTGCTTTTAAGGTTCAATTTCATGGTACCTCCGATGCACTTCGTAATGAAATGTACAATGCTCAAGTGGTTAAAGATGCCATCGTAGATCATTTTCGTCACCACACTGGTCATCGCCCCAATGTTGAAAAAGATGCCGATATTCACGTGGTGGCCTATCTCAAATATGAGCAAGTCACCATCAGTCTTGATCTGCTCGGCTATAGTATGCATCAACGAAGTTACCGCAGTGAACAAGGTCTTGCCCCTATTAAAGAAAATCTTGCCGCCGCCATGCTTTGGCGCATGAATTGGCCGAATCTTGCCAAGGATGGATATGATTTTGCGGATATCATGTGTGGCTCTGGGACCATTGCCATTGAAGCAGCCATGATGGCCTCACAAATGGCACCAGGACTGATACGCCAAGATCAGGCCTTCCGCTATTGGACCCAACATCAGCCAAGTCTGTGGGAAAAATTACAAGTTGAAGCACAAGCACAAGCCATCAAACCGAAGAATCGTTTTTTTGCAAGTGACAGTAAAGGTTTCGCCATTGAACAAGCTAGAGCCAATGCAGGGCGTGCTGGTGTTGCTGACCTGATTGAATTTAGCCAACAACCCCTACAACAAGTGCAAACTTTAAGTGAAAAAGGGCTGCTGCTTATCAATCCACCTTATGGTGAACGCCTTGGCGAACAATTGGATTTAATTCCCTTATATCAAGATTTAGGTAGCACCTTACACCAGCATTTCATGAACTGGGAAGCGGGGGTGTTAACCAGTGATCCGATGCTGGCCAAAGCCATAGGACTGCGCGCGCATAAGAGTTATGCTTTTTTTAATGGATCTATTCCTTGTCAGCTTTACTGTATTGCCGTTAATCCTGAAAATCATTTACGGCAAATAGATAGTGGACCAACACAAATGCTTGCCAATCGCATTCAAAAAAACTTGAGCCACCTTAAAAAATGGGCTGATCGTCAAGACATTGAATGCTATCGGGTCTATGATGCCGATATCCCTGAATATGCTTTTGCGATTGACAAATATCGTGATCATTTTGTCATTCAAGAGTATATGCCACCGAAAAATGTTCCCGCTCATCTTGCTCAAAAAAGACGCCTAGATATGATGATGCTAGCCCCTCAAGTCTTCCACGTCAGTGGAGATAACATTGTTTTCAAAGAGCGCAAACCTCAAAAAACTGAACAATATCAAAAAACAGACAACAAACGTCAATTGATTGAAGTTACAGAGGGTCGGGCCAAATTCTTGCTAAATCTTCACGATTATCTTGATACGGGACTTTTCCTGGATCACCGCCCTCTACGTCTTGAGTTTGCAAAACTTCCACACAATACCAAGTTTTTAAATCTGTTTTGCTATACGGCAACGGCCAGCGTACATGCAGGTTTGGCAGGTGCTTCGACACTGAATGTTGATCTTTCAAAAACCTATATCAATTGGGCTAGCGAAAACTTTAAATTAAATCGTCTGTCCCCACAAAAACACCGTTTTATACAGGCTGATGTCATGAGCTGGCTACAAGGGGCAAGTGAGCATTTTGATGTCATTTATATGGATGCACCAAGTTTTTCAAACTCTAAACGCATGCAAGGGACACTGGATATTCAACGCGATCATGTGGCTATGATTAATTTGACGCTAAATCGTTTAAACCCAGGTGGTGTCTTGTATTTTTCAACCCATTTACGAAGTTTTCATTTAGATGAATCAATTGCTGAGATGGCAACAGTTGAAAATATCAGTCACAAAACCATTGATATCGACTTTAAACGCAACCTCAAAATCCATCAGTGTTACAAACTGACTATTCCAGGGTGAGCTTGGCCATCATAAATAAGACATTACCAATATTTGTGCCCCCAGGGACATAAGCGCCTATAATCATAAGGCGCTTATAATGCATCGATGCCAAAGGGAGCGCTGCCGGGAATGGCACATTATTCAAGATATCGGCCCTTGCTGTTATCATCGCAGTAAAACCAAGGCCTAAACCAGTATCATCGCTTGGATGATAGGTCAAGAGATAGCCATAGCCCCCCATAGGTTGCACATTTTTATGCGAATCTAAAAACACCATCCCATAAAGACCTTGCCAATTATTGCGCTCATCCCAAATACCCTTCCCCAGCCCCATGCCCCAAGGCAATTCATTATATTGGGATAATTTATCAGACGTGTAAGTGAAGCGATTATGCCAAGCATAAGAAGGAACATAGAGATCACCTCTACCTTCAGTCCATATTTCGTTCAAAGTTTGATAGGTTTTGGCCCAAAAACTTTTTTCCATCCCGGTATCAGCATGGGCACAGACAGAATAAAGACCAAAGCAAATATGAACGATCAATTTGTGGATATTCACAACTCTCAATCCATTGAAAATGAGGAAAATCAAATTAAGCGGCTTAGTTTAATCATGACTTGAGCCGTCAGATGCATCAATTCTTGAATAATAAACGGCAAGCGAAGGCCACCTTTTAAAGCAGCCTCATCTGCATGTAATAATTCATCTGCATACATTTTGGCAACAATAGCGCGTGATTGCAAATCATCTATTGGCAAGTCCCTTAAATGACTTGCTAAATGTTTTGCAACTTGCTCTTCTGTCGCAATCACAAAACCTAGGCTAATGCTATCACTGATAGCTGCCGCCATTAAACCCATGCTAAAGGCACCAATATACCAAAATGGATTAAAAATACTAGCCTCGGCATCCAAAGCTTTTAGACGCGAAAGACACCAAGCATAGTGTTGCATTTCTTCATGAGCGGCTTCTTTTAGATGGGCACTTAATTCATTATCTCTTGCAAGCAATAACTGCCCTCGATAAAGACCCTGGGCAGCCACCTCACCGGCAAGATTCACCCGCATCATACCAGCAGATGTTCTTTTTTCTGATAGTGTTAGTATCGACTCTTGCAAACCATCCGCTGGAGCATTAGAAACATCATTCTCCGGCCATGATGGGCAGATATTGCGTAAAAATACATCAAACTTAACAACGCATTTATCTAAAAAATCATCCATGGGAACCTAACATAGTTGAGGATAAAGTGAGTGCGCCGTTTCAATATCACCAAAATATTCACATTGCCCCGCGTTTAATACTAAAACTTTGTTACAAAATTCCTGAATTAGCTCAGGAGAATGGCTCGCAAAAACAACAATACGTGAGTTATTTAATAATGATATCATTCTTGTTCTGGCACTAGCCATAAAATCGGCATCACCAGCACCAAAAACCTCATCAATTAAGAGGATGTCAGGTTGAATACTCGAACTGATGGCAAAAGCAAGTCGCACCATCATGCCTGATGAATACGTACGTACCGGCATATCCAAATAATCACCTAAACGAGAAAAGTCAGCAATGTCTTGGGTTTTAGCCTTGATTTCAGCTTTATTCAAACCAAGCATTAAACCACGCATCATGATGTTTTCATAACCGGTACATTCAGCCTCAATCCCATGCATAATATCCAGCATCGATGACACGCGTCCTGTTACCTCAATTTGCCCGCAACTTGGCTCATAGATGCCTGCAAGTAAGCGCAAAAAGGTACTTTTGCCAGCGCCATTATGCCCAATTAAGCCAACTCTATCCCCATGCTGAATATGTAATGATACATTATTAATTGAACGTACAATCACACGTTCATTCGCATCTCGCATGACACGGCCACCCGTTGCCACGCGTAAAAAGTTTTTACGCAAAGAAATGGCATTCGTGTTATAGATGGGAAATTCAACCGAAACTTTATCTAATTTAATAAATGCCATGATAGTCACAACCAATAAACAATACGAGCACGATAACGAGCAAACAATAAGGCATTCAAGATAATGCCGATAACTGTTGCTAGCCCCACAAAAATATAACTACGTATATCCGGATATAGTCCAAGTAATGGCTCCCGAATAATTTCAATAAAGTTAAAAAAAGGATTTAAAAAAACATAAGACTGATACTGTTGGGGTAAAATTGTCCATTTCCACATGATGGGGGTCATGAAAAACATCACCTGTATTAAACTTTTCACTATTTGCCCTAAGTCACGATAGCGAGCACAAGATATACCTAGAATATTGGCATATAAGATTGAATTCACATAAAGAAAAAACAAGCCAGGCAGAAAGGTAAAATATGCCAAACTGAATTTAAAATCTTGGTGAAAAAATACATAAATTGGCAGCATGACCAACAGATTATGCCCAAAGATCATGAAATTTCGCATGATCATGCGATGAACATAGAGTGTATAAGGCAATTTAATTTGGCGAATTAAACTGGCAGAAAGCAAATAAACATCAGTGCCTTCAGTGATCATAATGGCAATCAAGGCCCAACTGAGCATGCCCGTGACCAGAAAAGGAAAATATTCGTTAAGCGCCACATGCCATAGATGAGCATATAAAAAACCCATACTGTAGACACTGATGGCCATACTCAAGGTAATCCACAGTGGACCAATGATCGAACGACGGTAGCGTAAATAAATATCTTGCCATGCAAGCATTAGCCAGATGCGCCATAAGCTAAGGCCTTGCCAAAAATCTTGTAGGGCTTTTTGTTGTTGAAGCTTACGAAAGGCTTTATAATCAAAATCAAGCGCAGCATCTTCAATATTATCTAGCATTTTTATATCCAAAAAACAAAATAAGCATATTTAAAAAATTGCTATTATTTTGACAGCTTAACAAAAATCCTACAAGTTAAAAAAACATTTATCTTTCATAAAAAAGGGCGCATGATACATCTATCAGTTTCAACACCACCTTATTATGTTAAAAAAGCATCCTCTGATGACCTATGCCCTAGCTATTTTTTTGTGTTTAGGACTAGGACTTCTTTCAGGTCTCCTCACCAAAGGGGAGCTTCAATGGTACCATACCCTGCATCACCCAAGCTTTTCACCCCCTGATTGGATTTTTCAACCTGTTTGGACAGTGCTCTATATCTTTATGGGTATCGTTCTTGCGCGATTTTTTCTCCATCGCACCCACGCTGTGATATGGCTCTTATTCATGACTCAATTGATGCTTAACTTTTTTTGGACCCCTGTTTTTTTCTACTATCATCAAATTGGTCTGGCACTAGTCGATATTTCATTACTGAGCATTAATGTTGCCATTTTAATGTGGCTAAATCGACGCGAGCCTCTTTTATTTTACTTACTCTTACCTTACGAGCTATGGCTGATATTCGCTTTAATACTTAATACCAGCCTTTTTATCCTGAATGCCTCTAGCTGATGATGGGATTCAACCTATCAGCCCGGGACAAGGTTTACAAGATTCAATGGCTTAATTATACTGGTAACATCATTTGCCTTTTCTTAAAAGGCAAAAACGCATACCAACTATAATAATAAGCGAGAAAGCATGGCAAACCTTCAAGATACGTTTTTAGCAGATTTATCCAAATCTGGAGAACAGGTCGCTGTATTTTTAATCAATGGCATCAAATTACATGGTGTCATTGATACTTTTGATGAAGAGGTGATTTTTTTGAAAAATGCCATTACCCAAATGGTATTTAAGCATGCCGTGTCGACTGTTGTTCCAGCAACTCAACATAAAACGCCACATAACAACCACGACTAAATCAGTCTAATGCAAACGGACCAACTTAAAAAGGCTTGCTAAATCTCATACGCAAGCCTCGTGGGGGCCAAATGAAAATCATTGGTATCTGTGGTTCATCTTGTGCATTTAAATCAAGCCTGGCTAAGGCACTTTACACGAAATACCCTGATGATGTTTCAATCATTCACATGGACAATTATTTTAAATCATTTCCAGGACAAGATAGATACCTTATCAATCTTGACCAACCCGCGTCTGTTGATTTTGATTTATTAATCAAGCACCTTAAAACATTAAAAAATAATCAATCCATTGAATCACCGATCTTTTGCGATTTAACACAACAAAGAATCAAGCAAACACAATTGGTATTGCCTAAAAAAATTCTCATATTAGAAGGGATCTTCATTTTTTACCCAAAAACATTAAGATCCCTGATTGATGAAAAAATTTTTATTGATGCCGATATAACCCTTTGTTTGCTTCGAAAAATCAGACGCGATTGTCAAATCAGAAATGTAGATATTCAAAAAGTTTTAGACTCTTTCGAACATCAAGTGTATCCGGGCTACCAAAAATACATCAAACCTATGCAAAAACATGCCGATTTACACATCACAGCGGCGCATTTCGAACAAACATTAGCGGCTCTTGAAGCCGCTTTCAAAAAAATACAGGCTGATTAGCGAATTTCTCGCTTTAAATCCGCTAAAGTCTGAGGGCCATAGAGCAGATCTTTCACTTTGCCATTAGGGTCAACAACTACTGTCATAGGCAAAGCATCTGCATTTTTTATCCCAAATAATTGCGCAGGGTGCCCCTCTAAACTTGGAATACTAACCCTTGATTTTTTTAGTATTTGATAAATCTCATTTTTTGAAAGCTGATCATAATTCACTAGAAATAAGCGTACTTTATCCTTAGGCAGCCCTTGATAAAACTTCTCCATCACTGGCATCTCGCTCATACAGATATCACACCAACTTGCCCAATAATGTAAAATCAACCAACGTCCTTTTAAATCATGTCCATTAAGCTTTTCGCCCTCTAAAGTTGTTATATATGGTTTTGTTCCAGCGAACAGAACCCCTGTCAGTAATAATAAAACCCAAGCCCATGACTTTAATCGCATCAAATCACCCCTCAATGAAAGCTCTAGTATAAGCGAGTTTGATAAAAAATATCAAAAATCTGGTGAAAATAATACAGAAACCCTTTAATCTAAAGACATCAATGTTAAGTGAGATCAATGATGGCAAACGCATGCCAGCCGCTAAAGAAAAAACTGTTTGGATAAAAAAACCATGAGAATTTTACTTGCAGGTGCATCAGGCTTGGTTGGACAGAGCCTAATTGAACGTTTTGGCAACACCCATCAATGGTTTTTAATGGGGCGTGTTAAAGCCAAGCTCAAAAGACAATTTCCAAACCATCACTGCCTAAGCTACGCTGAGCTGGATAACTTTCATGAACCCATTGATATCGTCATCCACCTAAGTGGTCAAAATATTGCTGATTTTGTCTGGACCAAAGCGTATCGCCAAAAATTAATTGACTCGCGCGTTGATACCGCCTTACAGTTATGTCAATGGATAAATCGTCAACATCACCCGATTCGAGTATTGGCAGCCAATGCCATTGGATTTTATGGCTGTTTTACTAAAGATAGCCCGGCTTTTACGGAAGACACCCATGTTGACCTAAATCCAGATTGTTTTTCACAAACCATCACCCATCAATGGCAAGGGGCATGGCAAGCATTGAAAGATCCAACACACTTAATTATCATGCGTTTTGGCGTGGTCTTGCAAAAAAACAAAGGCATGTTAAAACGCCTCACACCCTCATTTAAACTCGGCACTGGTGCTATTTTAGGCAGTGGTCAACAAATGATTTCTTGGATAGACATCGATGATTTATGTCAAGCGATCCTTTTTCTTGTGGAAAAACAAGACATAGATGGCATCTTTAATCTAGTGTCACCTCATCCAACTTCCCAAGCATACTTCGCGAAAACACTGGCAAAAACCTTCAAACGCTGCTTATTTCTTCACTTACCTGCGTGGTTTATCAAGGGTTTGATGGGACAAATGGGGCAAGAATTACTCTTAAGTGGCCAAACAGTGGTGCCTAAACGCTTAAGCGATCTTGGTTTTCAGTTTAACTACCCAAACTTAGATCAAAGCTTAAATAAAGAATATGGCTAATCGCCTAGATGTTTTTTAAGCTCAAGAATTTGATCACGAATGACAGCTGCTTGCTCAAACGCCATTTGCTCAGCAAGCCTTTTCATTTCTTTTTCTAAAGAAGTAATTTGCTTTAAAGCCACCAATGGATCAATGACCACGCGTTCTGCCATGGGCACAAGCGCATGACTCACATTTTCTTCTCGCTCAATCATAGAATGAACAAGCTTGATGATGCCACGTGGGGTAATCCCATGGGCTTGATTGTAAGCAGCTTGTTTTTCACGTCGTCTTTGTGTTTCTGTTAGCGCTTTTTGTATTGACTGAGTTATCTTATCCGCATACAAAATCGCCCTGCCTTCTAAATTTCTCGCGGCTCTTCCAATTGTTTGAATCAATGAACGCTCTGACCTTAGAAAGCCTTCCTTATCCGCATCTAAAATGGCAACCAAAGCCACTTCTGGCATATCTAAGCCTTCACGTAATAAATTGATGCCTACCAAAACATCATATTTACCAAGACGTAAATCGCGTATAATCTCAACTCGCTCAACTGTATCAATATCAGAATGCAAGTACTGTACTGAAATCCCATATTCTTGTAAGTACTTGGTTAAATCTTCAGCCATACGCTTGGTAAGCGTTGTCACTAAAACCCGTTGATTTTTAAGTTTTAATTGTTTAATTTCAGACATCAAGTCATCAACTTGATTAAGAACAGGTCTAATTTCTACAATAGGATCAAGTAATCCGGTTGGCCGAATCACTTGCTCTGCAATTTGGTCACAATGGGCTAATTCATAAGGACCAGGGGTGGCGGAAATATAGATGGTTTGAGGTGCACGGGCATCAAACTCCTCAAACCGCAAAGGGCGATTATCTAACGCTGATGGTAATCGAAACCCATATTCCACTAAGGTTTCTTTACGCGCCCTATCGCCACGATACATACCTGTAATTTGTGGAACGGTAACATGTGACTCATCGATCATCAACAAAGCATTGGAAGGCAAATAATCAAATAAAGTAGGTGGGGGGGCACCTTCATTACGGCCTGCCAAATATCGAGAGTAATTTTCAATCCCAGAGCAATAACCCAATTCTTGCATCATTTCAATATCAAAAGCTGTCCGCTGCTCAATACGTTGTGCTTCGAGTAATTTATTGTGCTGTTGAAAAAACTGTAAGCGATCACACAACTCTAGCTTAACTTTTTCAATGGTTTCTAAAATTCTATCTCGAGGTGTCACATAATGGGTTTTGGGGAAAATAGTGATTCGCGGCATGCGTTTTAAAACAACAGCTGTTAAAGGATCAAATAGGCTTAATTGCTCAATCTCATCATCAAATAACTCAATCCGAACAGCCTCTTTATCACTATCTGCAGGAAAAATATCGATAATATCGCCTTGAACACGAAACTGGCCTCGACTCAAGCTTGCAGAGGTACGGGTATACTGCATCTCAGCCAGACGTAATAAAATTTTACGCTGCGAGATGTGTTCTTTGCAGGAAAGATGTAATACCATACCGAGGTAACCATTCGGATCACCTAAACCATAAATGGCAGAAACAGTCGCAACAATTATGGCATCAGGACGTTCAATCATCGCCTTAGTAGCAGATAGTCGCATTTGCTCTATATGCTCATTAATCGATGAATCTTTTTCAATAAAGGTATCCGAGGCAGGGACATAAGCCTCTGGCTGATAATAATCGTAATAAGAAACAAAATATTCAACCGCATTATCAGGGAAAAAAGTTTTTAATTCACTATATAACTGGGCAGCTAAAGTCTTATTAGGCGCCATGACTAAAGCCGGGCGATTCAGCTTTGAAATCACATGTGCCATTGTAAAGGTTTTACCAGAGCCCGTAACACCCAAAAGAATTTGCTTAGCAAGCCCTGATTCTAGACCTTGCGCCAGAGTAGCAATCGCTTGAGGCTGGTCCCCTGACGGGCTGAAAGTTGAATGTATTTTGAACATATTTTTCATAGCTAAAACTATAGCATAGGAGTAAAAAAATGGATATGCATCTAGCAAAGAGAATGCAAAGAGTCAAACCATCCCCCACCTTAGCGGTTGCAGAAAAGGCCGCAAAACTAAAAGCCCAGGGTTTAGATATCATTGGCCTTGGCACTGGTGAGCCCGATTTTGATACCCCAGCGCATATTAAAGATGCTGCCATTAAAGCCATTGAAGCTGGTTTTACCAAATATACCGCAGTCGATGGCATACCTGACTTAAAAAAAGCCATACAAGCAAAATTGAACAATGAAAATCAGCTTGATTATGAGCTCAATCAAATTATTGTTGGTACTGGTGGCAAAC
Organism: Gammaproteobacteria bacterium; assembly: GCA_010030245.1. GTDB lineage: Bacteria > Pseudomonadota > Gammaproteobacteria > Legionellales > Legionellaceae > UBA2653. The sequence goes on along the minus strand of RGPR01000002.1, from coordinate 31,565 downwards.
AATGTTGCTATAACCTCTGTATGGCATTGCTCAATCCCGGCGATGAAGTGATAATACCAGCGCCTTACTGGGTCTCTTATCCTGATATGGTGATGCTAGCAGAAGCTGTTCCGGTGTTTATTAACACCAGTGCTGCCCAACATTTTAAAATCACCGCTAAGCAACTTAAAGCCGCCATTACCCCCAAAACCAAGCTTTTCTTTATCAATAGCCCTTCTAATCCTTCAGGTGTTGCTTATAACACCGAAGAGCTCCAGGCGCTTGCTGAAGTGCTATTAGCATACCCACAAATTTGGATCGCCACAGATGACATGTACGAACATATTTTATGGCAAAAACCATTCGTCAATATTGTCAATGTTGAACCACAACTCAAAGCACGAACGATTGTATTAAATGGGGTGTCAAAAGCCTATGCCATGACTGGATGGCGCATTGGCTATGCTGCAGGTGATGTGAAGCTTATTGAACAAATGAAATCTGTACAATCACAATCAACCTCTAATCCCTGTTCTATTGCGCAAAAAGCAGCAGTTGCGGCATTAACCGGCGATCAACAAGTTGTTGCAACAATGAATGAAGCCTTTCAAAACCGCCATACCTATGTTTTAGGACGCCTCCAGCAAATGGCCGGAATTGAAGTCGTCCCAGCTGATGGCACATTTTACTTATTTCCAGATGTATCGAAGATTATTGAAAAAAAGGGCTATCAAGATGATTTGGAATTTGCAGAAAAACTTTTGCAAGAACAGGGCCTAGCAATAGTTCCGGGTTCAGCCTTTGGTACACCAGGTTGTATTCGTTTATCTTTTGCCACCAGTCAAGAAATTCTAGAAAAAGCACTCGACCGCCTCGAAAAATTCATCAATCACTAAACCCTTGGGCTATTAATTTAGCCCAAAATCTATCATCCAAGCAAACTCGCACATCTGCAATCATCACACTGCTACTCTTAGGAAAGAACAACAGTTTCATTAATCAGAAAAAAACGCTTTTTTCTAAAAAAATATCTTGACCACATTCATAAATAAGATTAAGATTTGGGCTTGTTCCCTGGTAGCTCAGTCGGTAGAGCGGATGACTGTTAATCATTAGGTCACAGGTTCGAGTCCTGTCCGGGGAGCCATATCACACGTGGCTTTTAGTTAAATTCAAATTTCTTCATCACCTCTCTGGGTACACTTAGCAAAAAGTCATCAAATTACTCTGTTGGCCAATCCTTCCATTTTTGCGGAAATCGATTTTCTAATGACCGTATAAATTCCTGTAATCCTTGTGTAATTGGTTGAGTGCTCTTTTTCTCTTGCAGTTGCAACGAATGAACATAAATATCTGCTAATTGAATAAATCTGCTGTGATGTGACTTGGTATAATGAACAGTATCAATTAGGTTTTGTATGCTCTTGTTTTTATACGGTGTGCCTATTTCCCTGTATTCGCTTAACTGTTTTACCGAAGTATCAATGATTGGGTCATCATAGTCGCTAATTAAAAGACCAACGGAATCATTTGCCCTCATTAACTCATTGGCTTTCTCTACAAGAAAAATAAAGGCCATTTCATTGATTCCAATTGAAGCATAAAATTTTGTAGAGTCTATTCGAATACTAATTTTAAGAATTTCCTCAAAGGAATCGATTATAGCTAACAATCTTTGGTATCCTCATTTCCCGAAAAAATTGTACCTAGGTCTTACCAGTAATATCTATATTTAGTGCACTCAGTATTTCTCGCTGAGGCTTGGTCATTTCGGTAATAATATGCCCATATTTGCCTGAGTACTTTATTTTGGTCAGCGTTTCTGTTTCTCGCAGAAGTTCGCGGACAGTGTAGTGCTTGATCAGATCGGACTTTCTCATTTCTTTACCTAAAGCGCTGATATAAATGAGAGCGATGAATTGAATGAAGAGTCTGCCATCAGTGGCTGCTGAACTATGCATCCGCAACCGCTTCATATCCAGTTGGTTTTTAAGATCATCAAAGCATTTTTCTACCACTTCTTTATCCCGATACACCTGCAAAGCTTTTACCGGATCTTTAATGCTATTTGATAGTAACGCCTGAAACCCGGCATAACGCTTGATGTATTGATTAACAGCCGGCATGTTAAACGTTACTTTCTTTCCGCGTTTTGGGGTTGTTTTTATGATGAAATAAGTATCATATGCCAATTGATGCTTACTATTTAGTTTCCCAGACTCTAATTCTTCTTTATATTCGAATAGTTCCTCGTTGAAACGGTCGACAGCATCAGCTCTTGCTCGAGCATTGTAAAACAGGTGAAGGTAACAGCGACTTCGTTTGTCACCCCAAGGGTATAAGCGTGTGTTAACGTAAAGGAACTCATCATCCAGTTTCTGGTATCCTTCTGGCCCGTGAATAGAATCACAGATATCATCGATGGCGTGCTGCAACCATTTATTGCTCAAAGGAACTGATAGAAGAAATTTATTCTTTGCAGCAAATAAGTCATTCACATTTTTCTTGCTGTAAAATCCCTTGTCCATCACATAACTAAGGGTCTTCATCTCTAACGCTTGAAATGTCTTGAGAAGATTATGCAGAGTAGTGACGTCTGTAATGTTACCCGGCAGACGCTGATAATATACGGGTAGCCGTCCATTTTGACCGAAAAGAACTGCTAAATTTAGTTGAGGTAAGGCTTCATTGTCACGGTTATGGCCATATTTAATATATTCGTTCAGTTCGGAATAAGAGGAGACCGAGGTGATGTCGTAACAGAGATAATCCTCCTCCAGAGCAGTTCGCATCCACTTTGCAAGAAATGTTTGCTTTGCATCGGTGGTAATTGCGGCAAGAAGCTCGCTGATCCGTTGGCTTGCTAAAGACTGCGCCATTGAGGGCGCATGACTCTTGCACCATGTTTCACAATGGCTCAACGCTCCACCATTCACAACCAGGTAATAAGCCATCATAATAATCTGTTGCCAGGCTTGCGGAAAACAAGACTTTAATAGCTTTTCAAGACCCAATTGCCTCGTGACTGCATCCAGGATTATTGATGGGCCAACAATCTGCGCTGACGCGGTGACAATAGGATCTCTCACGGCTGCCTGTTCTGTCGCAAGCCGCTTGGATGGAATGAAAACGCCATTTGGATCAAGTTTGCCAATGCATGTCTTTTTATTTCTACACTGTTTCTTTTCTTTATCCCAGACCGACACAGACTCGTACACATAAGTGACGTTGGTTTTTTTGTTAATTTGTTTAATGCGGCACGTCATGACTAGAATTCCTTTCCACGCCCAATCGGTCTAATTGTACCGATGTAAATGCAGGAAATCCAGGGTTGATATGTGAATATTTTATTTTAATTCATGGGGTTAATGAAAACCTAGGTACAATTTCTTCGGGAAATGAGAATATATCTCGGAGTAACTGCATTATCTGATCTGCCCTCACTGCTTTGTTGTGTTGAATATTCCAAGGCATCATTGGCAATTGCATCTCTTCCCATATTGTTCTTTGTTCGGCAGATATTGATGAAGAGGTAGCTGGCAGACCAATTGGAATATAATTTTCTTCTGTATCCGCTTTTTTAGCACCGGATGCTGTAATCACACCAATAAGTGTTGTATTAAAATTATCCTGCTCGGTATTAAAGTTCATTATGTAAGTCGCAATCGCTTTTCCTTTATAGTCGTGAGTCATTTCCCAAGTGATTCCCATAAATTGGTAAATCGCTGTTAACTTTGCGTCATTAGTTAAAAATTTAAAATCATCTTTTTCAGCATGTCTTGCTGCGTCTTTTTCGATTTTTGTTAAAAAGCTGTTATGAAGTACATCAACTCGCTCTCTTAGCAATGGCTCTTCCCAAGGAATTGCAACATATTGATAAGGTTTTTCTAAAATAGCGATCATCCATGCTAAGTCTCTTATGCTAAGGGATTGCAGCTTTATAATTTTAGGAATATTCATTACACGCTGATCAGGTGCGCATTGTTGTAAATAAGAGCCTATTTTTTTACGGTAATCCGTATGAGATTCGTTGGTTATTTTCACTACTACTCCATCAAAGTAATATCATCACTGAAGTGTACCAAGCAAAGGGGTGATGAAACCCTTGATTCTCCCCGCGAAGGATAGCTTGGCTAGGTGATTATACGAGTTTTTCTCTATTAGATCAGTTGGTTATTCGATTATTTGTCATCTTTACCATCTTTGGCCAAAGTCTTTTTTGGCTTAAGAAAATTATCTGAACTTACAACCTTTTGGCCAGTCTTTTCTTCTAGTTCCATGCGCGCTTTTTTGGCGATCCCACCACCTTGTTTGCCGGCTTTTTTATTTTCTTTCATGCCAGTAGCATTGGTTGTTTCAGCGATTTGTCGAGTGGAGAGTTCTGCTAATGCTGTGAAGATCAACTCAGCTTCTGACATATGATCGCGTAAGTTCTGTGATTTAAGTCCTTTTGCTTTTTTATGGTCTTTTACACTGATATCTGCCCATTCTTGGTGGATGATATTGGTTAGAATGGCAAACTCTTTTGGCTCATTAACACCATGATCTTTCCAATAATCAGTCAATTTATTGCGGGTCTCCTGCCCCATCATGCGTTGCTGAATCCACTTTTCGCTGCGACCATGTTTTTGCCATGCTTCCCTCGCTCTATCAAGGGATTTAGACGGATCGACCATTTCTTGCATTCGTTCATAGCCTACTTTGGCAAGCCACAGTTTGATAGGTTCAGCTTTAGGGCTTGGCACCGATTGAACTAGACGCAAGATAACTTCGGCAGTGGCAACATCGGTTAGATATTTTTTACCATCGGCCGCTTCTAATTTCAGTCGGTGACAATTTGTCACCGACTCATTTCCCTCTTTCTTTAACCGGCCTTTCAACTTGTTCCAATAATTTCTAGCTAATTGAAAATCCAGCTGCTCAAGCAATACCTGAATAATATCAACAACAGAAAAATACCATTGTTCATTTTCTTCATCATACAAGCGACGAATTTTATACTGTTCAAAAATTGCAGGATTACTATCCATGATAACTCCTTTAAATTATGCTCTTTTTATTTGAAGAGGCACGACGTTGTCTTTAAGTAAATTTTCGATATATTGCGCCCACAGGTTTAATGCTTCTTTTCGTTGGGGGAGCATTTCATTTTTATTGTAGGTTGCCATAATTTTTGGCATTTTGTGGCCTAAACACTTTTCAATCACGACTGGATCAACATGAAGGGATTCACCAAGCTGAGTGGCAAATGTTCGTCGTAAATCATGCGCTGTCCAGTCAGGAATACCGACGCGTTCTTGAATTCGCTTAATTGCTCTTGGGAGCGCATTTTCGGTAAGAGGGGTTTGTTTATCAGCACCAGACAACACAAAAGGCGAGATGCTATTTTCTTTAAGCTCATGAAGAATAGCTTTGGTCTGTGAACTTAAATGGATCTTGGTAACAATACCTGTTTTAGAGTGGTTGGCAGGTATTGTCCACAAAGATTGTTCAAAATTAAATTCACCCCATTGCGCCAACCTTAATTCTGCGGTTCTAACGCCAGTAAGCAAAATAAGCTTAATAGCACTTTTGGTTTGGAGTGACATCTGATTTTGAGGACTATCCAGAAAAAGCCACAGGGTTCTGATTTCCTCAAGAGAGAGGTATCGCTCACGGGGGTGCTCTTGGCCACCGATATTTTTAGGTCGAATTACTGCGGCAGGATTATGATTCATATGCCCTTGGCTCATGGCGTAATTAAACAATTGTTTCAAAGAGCTAAGTACGCGATTCGCATGAATAGGGGCTCCACGTGCTACAACCTTACTTAACGCCTCTGAAATATCTAAAGTTTGAATCGCATCAATTTCTAGCTTGCCTAGCAAGGGGATAATATCTCGGTCGATTTGCTTTCTTATAACGGTTGGGCGTTTTCTTTGGGTTGTAACGTATTCTTTGAACCACTTCTCAGCCAGCTTTTCCAGAGTATTGCTCTGTCTTTTTTTTAACTCCTTTTTTTGCTGTTCGAGCCGCTCTTTGGGGTTTATTTTCTCCTGACGTAAGCCACTCAGCTCTAGGAACCTTTTTTTAGCATTAGCCAAGCTCATTGTCGGATAATGTCCCAAGGTAATTTTGTCAGTTTTGTCAGCTATCTTGTAACGGTAAATCCAACTTTTCACGCCCTTCGGGGTGACGCGAATACCAAAGCCACCACCTTCATATTCTTCATAACGATTTGCTTTAGGCTTAAGACCTTTAATGTAAGTATCTGTGAAAATGCCCATAATCACCTTTTATTAAAACTGGGTACACCTTGGGGTACACTTAAAAGTGTTCTTTCTTGGTACGACATGTTATTGGTTGGATGTGATAATATAAGGCAGGCTGTTATGTATCAAGGGTTATATTGGGTTTTTGATAAAAGATGATTTTACTTGATACCGCTCAAAAAATGACTGTTAATCATTAGGTCGGCGGTTCGAGCCCGTCCCGGGGAGCCACACCACGCATAGGTTGTGGCTCATTTTAACGAAATCCTGAAGTTTTCATGTAGAAGCAATGTAGAAAGATGAAGCGTTAAAGCAACCCCAACACCCTCCTTGTAAGCTATAATTCAGATAGGTTCCATTTATCACGAAATGGATCGATAATAAAAATATATGGCTATTATGATTAAACACAATCCATCAAGTTATAAAAAATGCGGGCACTGTGGAAAATCAAAATCTATTGGTGATTTTATTGTCGGCAGAAATATCAAGCTGCAAATAACTTACAGTCAGTATTGTAAGCCTTGCCGAGTACTGTTAGAAAAGGCAAAGAAAACAAAATACCCAGCTTCTAAAATTCAGAAAGATGAGTAAGGTAGAGCCAATACGATGAAATTTTCTAATCGTTTCAAAATCTTATTAAAATTATCCCCTTACATCTGGCCAAAAGATTCGGGAATCAGGTTGCGCTTTCTAGCAGCTATTTTTTTATTAATTGCCACAATAGCACTTAATGTTGGTGTGCCATTAATTTTAAAGCAAGTCATTGACCTTATTTCCTCACCATCATCTACACTGATCATGACTGAAATACTCTTGATTTCCTACGGTGTGGTTTGGACGTTTAGCAAACTGACTGATAAATTACGATTTGTTGTTTTTATTCGAGTGGTTGAGCGAGGTATGCGGCTACTATGTTTGAATATATTTAATCATCTTATCAGCCTATCTTTTCGATTTCACACATCGCGTAAAACAGGTGCTTTGCTAAGCACCATTGAACGGGCTCAATTTGCATTTTGGCCATTTTTTTGCGGACTATTCTTTCTAATTGTCCCGACAATAATTGAAATTGTGATTGCAGCAGGCATTTTGATTTATTTGTATGGATGCGTGTATGGCATAATTTTAACCACCACATTAATCGCGTATATGATTATCAGTATTTATGGAAGCCAATGGACCACGGTAGCACAATCTTTCGCCAATGAAAAAACATCGCAAGTCACGGCCACTATCGTGGATAGCCTTCTTAACTATGAAACCATTCATCACTTTGTAAGTCAAAAGTATGAGGCTGAAAAATGTGACCATCTTCTTTTAGAAAGAGAAATAGCCTCAACAAAACACCATACGAGAGGCGAACTGGTTACGTTAGGCCAAGGCATTATTATGGGAATAGGGCTCATTGCTTTGACATGGTTAAGTGGTACACAAGTGATGAGTGGGGTGCTAAAAGTCAGTGATTTCATCCTTATCAACGTTTACCTTTTGCAATTTATGGCCCCACTTGGAAATTTTGGTTACGTTCTTCGTGATATGAATGAGGGAATAACAAATCTTGAAGAGGCGACCAATATTTTGGAAGAAAAGCCTGACATTCAAGATAAGCCGAATGCTCCAGCGTTAACATTGACTAGTGGCGTTGTTACCTTTGATAAAGTTAATTTTGGATATGATTCACAACGTATAATTTTAAAGGAAATCAGTTTTAAAATACCCGCCAAAAAAACTATTGCGATTGTTGGGGCTACGGGTTCCGGAAAATCAACCCTGTCAAAATTATTGTTCCGCTCTTATGACGTGGATGCTGGTCGCATTTTAATAGATGAGCAGGACATTCGTGATGTTGCGCAACAATCATTACACACACTCATCGGGATTGTTCCGCAGCATGCAGCACTGTTTAACGATACACTTCATTACAACATTGCCTATGGTCGTCCTGATGCAGCGGAAGCGGAGATTCAACAGGCAATAAAGCATGCACATATTGATACATTTATTGCAAAACTTCCTGATGGATTAAACACGTTGGTCGGCGAGCAAGGATTGAAATTATCTGGCGGAGAGAGGCAGCGTGTGGCCATTGCAAGAATGCTATTAAAAAAACCGAGTATCTTTATTTTCGACGAAGCAACTTCTTCCTTGGATACAAAAACAGAACAATTGATACAGAAAAATATTGAAGAGATCTCTCGTAACACAACAACGCTAATAATCGCTCATCGTTTGTCAACCGTGGTGCATGCCGACGAAATTATTGTTTTGGATCATGGTCAAATTGTTGAGCGAGGATCGCATGAGGCACTGCTTGATCACAATGGATTGTATGCACAATTATGGGCTAAACAAACAGGCGGCGTCAGTTAAATGCAAACAAACTCTACCAATAATTCCAACCATAATGTTAAGGTTGAAACAAAACGCTTATTGCTTCGCCCTTTTACCTTAGATGATTTAGATGATTTTTCTTCAATATGCGCAGATCCAGAAGTCATGCGGTTTATTGGTGATGGAAAACCCATGGATAAAGAGACAGTCAAACAACGAATGCTCTCCTGGATAGCCTTATACGAAGAGCAAGGCTTCGGTTTATTGGCCCTTACATTAAAAAACAATAATAAACTCTTGGGTTTTTGTGGCCTAATAAATCAGATCGTTGACGGAGAATCATATATTGAACTTGGGTATCGATTGGACCGTGACTTTTGGGGACAGGGAATTGCAACGGAGGCAGCTCGAGCAATAAGAGATTATGCATTCAATCAATTGAGCCTGTCTTCTCTGATCTCTATTATTCATGTTGATAACATAGCCTCAAAAATGGTTGCACAGAAGGTTGGAATGCGCCATATGAAACAAGCGCTTTTTAAAGATGTTTTGGTAGATGTTTTTTATATGCAGCATAATTAACACCCCTCGTTTATATAGCCTGGAAAAAAACCATGAATTGGGAAACTACACTTAAAAAAATAACCAACGAAACAGCACTCAAAGCCGCGGCTTGTTGGGTGGAAACGCCGTCAAACCTCAAGCTCATCAACAATCAAATCAATTGTGTTTATCGTTTTGAAGCCAACAACCGAGGCTATTATCTGCGTCTATCCCATGAAACCATCAGATCACAACAGGAGCTGATTAGTTCTATCAATTTTCAACATCACTTGTTGTCGCACGGGGTTCCCATTTGTGAAGTAATCCCTTCCAAACAAGATCAATGGATTGAAGTCATCCCCCAAGAGTCTTTAAATTTTCTGGCCCACGTTTGCCTGGAAGTTCCCGGGGACATCATGCACTTTGACCATGTTGAAAAGACTGTATACATCCAATGGGGAGAAGCACTGGCTCGTTTTCATCAGGCATCACGTACCTATAATCCAGGCGATTATCATTTTTTAACTGGACAAAATTTGTGGCAGGAAACATGTGATTATGCAATGCAAGACAGTGATCAAGACATCAAAACCATCTTTCATCGCATTGACGATTGGTTCACCACTAAAAAGTGTAATGACTTCTATGGCCTCACCCATGGTGACCACCGCCCTGGTAATGTCTTATACGATGGGAAACAGATTCATCTGATTGATTTTGATGAACCAGTTTATCATTGGTTTTTAGCCGATATTGCCATGCCATTTCTAGATTTATACGGCAAGCCGTTTAAATCGTGGCAAGAAAAATTTGATGGATTCATTGAAGGATATCGGCGCATCATGCCAATATCCGATAATGAGTTAAATCAACTTCACTGGTTTGCGCAAATGAAAAGCCTGAACATTTACCTTTGGTGTAAAAATAACTGGTCTGAACCAACAGCACCGGGTGGAAAACCACGAGATGTTTGGCTTCAAGAATTGCGCCATATGGCACTTCATTCTTTGTTTGAATCCTGAAGCATTACTGGAAAAGGCGTTTGTTTACTCACTTTTTTAATTTGTGTTGTTGTTCGCCGTGAGAATTTTTGAAATGATGACGAGACACGCTCTAATATATTTATTCTGGTAAAAAGCCACCTGCCTGCATGTGCCATAATTTTGCATAATGCGCCTTAAGTCTAATTAACTGATCATGAGTCCCATCTTCGATAATAACACCGTTATCAAATACTAAAATTCGGTCCATTTCAGAAAGGGTTGATAATCGATGAGCAATAACAATGGTGGTTTTACCTTGCATTAAATAGTGCAGTGCGTCTTGTATATATTTTTCTGTCACAGAATCGAGCGCGCTGGTTGCCTCATCCAATATAAGAATACGTGCATTTTTTAAAATAGCTCTGGCAATTGCTATCCGTTGACGTTGACCACCTGACAACTTGATGCCACGTTCTCCAACCATAGATTGATAGCCATGATCTAATTTACAAATAAATTCATCACAATGAGCTTTTTTAGATGCTTCAATAACCTCTGCGTCTGTAGCTTCCGCGCGACCATAACGAATATTATCCATCAAACTGCGATGAAATAATGAAATATCCTGGGGAATAAGCGCGATGTGTTCACGTAATGATGCTTGTGTAACTTGATTAATATTTTGGTTATCAATAGTGATTACACCTTGTTCAACCTCAAATAATCGTAATATCAAATTAACAAATGTACTCTTGCCACTCCCTGAAAAACCCACAAGCCCGACTTTTTCTCCAGAATGAATTTGAATGTTCTTATTTTGAAACAGTTTCGAGCCTTCTTTATAATGAAAGCTGACCTCTTTAAATTCAATTTTACCCTCTGTGATTTTTAAAGGACGAGCATTTTCTTGATCAACAATATCATGGGCGGCATTCAATATAGACAGGGCTTGATTGCATTTCCCAACCTGTTCGGAAAAATTTACGAATTGGCCAGTAAGAAAAAAAAGATTGAAAAATATACCCATTGAAAGAGAAATAATAAAACTAAAATCACCTACAGTCACCAAGTGTTGACTGAACATTCTTCCTAATAAAAAAAGATTAAACGCGAGAAAAATAATTAGACTCAAATCCAATAGCAATCGCATTTTAATGATTTTTGACAACATATTTCGGTCTTTTTGTACCGTATCTGCAATGGATTGATTAATGTATTCGTTTTCGTATTGGTTTTTTGCAAATAAACGAATATTGATAATATTAGAAATACTATCCACCATTCTTCCAACGAGTGAGCTACGTGCTTCTGCAAATAGAAGTGATAAATTTTTAATTGGTTTTAAAAAGCAAAAAGCGATCGACAAAAATGCGATTACCCAGCTTAATAAAAGCAATGCAAATAAGGGATGAATGACAAGTAACGTGATGGTTGCAATAATAAGGCCCAGTATTTGGGCATAACAATCATCTATAATTGTTAAAATGTCGACTATACCACCTTGTAAGTCGACAATTTTATTGATCAAACTTCCAGAAAAATTATTCTGGAAATAGTGATAAGAGTGTTGATTTAAATATGCGAAATTATCAGACATAACATCTTCCCGCATGCTGGGGAATAGTTTGAATTTAATCCAGTCTAATAAGCGCATGTCTAAGCATAAAATGACCCAAACCAGCAAATACAACAGAATATAAGGCTGGATTACATCAAAAAAAGTAGATCGGGCACCATCATCAAGCCCAACAGCCTTATCAATGATAATTTTTAACATATAAGGCATAAGCGTATTAGTAATTGCCCATATCAAACCAATAATAGCAAACATGAAAACAAGTGATTTGTAACGAGTTAATAAGTTAAAAATATAACCTGATAATGTTTGGTGCTGGTGCTTCATATATTGAGCCTTTATTAATGCGCATATTTTGACGATTAAACGAAATTACAATTTTTCAGTATTGATTGTCTATTCTCTAAATGCCTCAACAATACGCGACACATGTTCATCAATATCACCATCATCAGAGCTGATTGAGAAGCTCGCTGCTTGTTCATACAAAGCATCACGTTCATAATGTAGTTTAGCTAAAAATGCCTTGTAGTCTGTTAAAGGTAGAAGCGGTCGATTATGTGCAATCCTCTCCAATTGTACCGAAGTACTCACTTTTAAATAAACAGTAAACTCTGATGCTAGTAGCTTCCGGCTCTTATCAGAGCAAATAATGCAGTCATCCGTTGTTACCACAATATTTTCCTTGCTAGTCTGGTGCAACAAGATATCTGATAAGCATTGATGAAAACTTTCTTCGCCTTGCTTTCCAATTATCTCTGTCAAAGGTCGCCCAATAGATGGTGCTAATGCAAAATCTGCATCAAGATATTGCCAACCTAGTTTTTTTGCCAGTGCTTGAGCGAGAACCCCTTTGCCTGCGCCAGAATGACCAACAATAAAAATACGCTTGTGTTGAGGCATAATAAATATCTCCTAATTATCGATTGAAGTTTCATTAAGTGTAAGTCATTATGGCGGAGATCGATATATAGTGGTGTGCTCGTTTTTAACCCATTATTATGAAAAGTTATAAAAAAATACTCTAGCTTGCAGATGGGCGGGACTCCGGTACATGCAGATACCCCACCTTTATGCAGGGGCATACCCCCCCTAATTTCATGACAGAACATACTGCGTGTTGTTACAACGCTTCCTTTGTTATTCAACCACGGTTTAATAGTCTCTAGCATATTTAGCTTCAAGATCAGCGCTTAACTGTCGTAGCTCCTGTGACATACTGTTATCGCCTTCAATATCTATTTTATTACCATATACCTTTGGAACTAACTTAGATGCTAGCCATTTGCGCGTATCAACTTTTAACCGTGCTCTGTTTATGGCAGGAGGGTTTGGTACTAATACCCCGAGCTCATTCACATACTGATCTTGAGAAGCATCATCAGCGATTTCCATAATCTCATCAACCAGCAATTCAATCTGGCATATTTTAGCTTGCGCGTATTGCTCGGAAAATTCAGGGTATCTCTTTAACCAAGTAAACAATGTATCTTGGCAAGGCCAATGTGAATGTTCAGAACATAGTTTTTTTGTTCCCTTGCTTGATGAAGCAATAGTATCGCAAATCTCTTGTGCCAACCTATCATTATACTTCACTGGTCTACCTGCCGATACTTTGGTCATTTTATGCTCCTTGTTTAGGTAAAAAAATTAATCCATTAACTTACTGAAATGTTTGCAATGCCTTTCAGAGTAACGGAATAAGGGCATGCGTCCATTAAACTCTTGAGTCCATTTTACACCTAATTCACAGCTACCAATACCTGCACCATCACCAATTTTATCGGGGGAGAACCGTTCGCAAGCATTGCAAGTTACCATTTCCAAATTGGATTGCTCTCCAATCCCAACTAAAGTCTGTGATCCTATTTTTAGGGCTGATTCAGAAGGTGGAGTAACTGCTAAAGGTGCTAATTCTGCTAATGACGAGTGAAACATTCTTGATCCATTAGCAACTTTAGCAAGATTAGCAGTAGCAATTCGTGCTCTGATTTCTTTTCTTAGATTAGCAATCGTCATCTTTACCTCCACCGGCAAGCAGCGCTGGATTAATCTCAATACAATTGAATTTCTGACTAGTAATTAATCTGGCGCGGCTAAGGTCTTCAAGCTCTTGCAATGCCACTTTAAGCATTGGTGATTTTCTAAGACGTTTAGGGCCAAATTGTAGTACTTTAGAAAAGGGAACCTGCTTAATGTTTTCTTTTTGGCAATAAGCAATTAACCACTCCTCGAGAAGTAATGCATTTGCTAACTCAGGAGGCAATGTCAATTCTCCAAAGAATCGTTGAGCCTCTCCTAAGTGCCATAATATAATCTGACTGGCTCTGTCAAAAGAATCGTCCCCTACTTCCCCATTAAGCCCATACTCAAGTAGATGAAATAGACACGCCAATCGTGCTGCATTATCAGCAGCTTTACTGGCTACATCACGAACATCATATAATTCCCCTCCTTTATGTAACTCATTTTCAAGCCCGTCATGAAATCTCACCCATGCTAATTTTGCTAAAGTTGCTAATGTCATTAATTTAGGCGTTAAAATTCCTTCACTATCAATGGGGGGCGATGTATTTAATATTGTGGTGAGCCTCTGATTAAATTCCGCCAAACATGGCCAGTTATCTGGTGGATCAGTATAGAACCGGCTGCCTTGGGTTGATTTAGGCCAAGAGAATAATACTCGGGCAAAGAATCCCGTACCTCGAGCTAAACTACCTAATTGTGATGTAAATTCTTTAATCGTTGCCTCCTGAGCCTGAATACCCATAGTCAGCCGTACTTCTTGTGTACCTAATGACCCAGAGGATACGCGATCAGTGGGAACGCTTTTACCATCCCAGCATTGATTATATGTTGCAAGATTCCTCATTACTGAGTCTTTTTTCATACCGTGAGCACCAAATACAATACCGCCCTCGCTTGATACAATGCTGGCAGATGGCCAAATAGTACCTAAGTTAAGTTTTAATGCTTCTGGTGTAATATCGCTATAAACAAGCTTGGGCACTTTAAGCAACTTTGGTTTAATAAATTCAAGATTGAGTAATTCTTTTTCCTGGGTAACAGTATCATCACATACTCCAGCTAATTGACGTATTTTGGCTTTGACGCCATCCACTTTAGACTGCCAGGCTGCCAATTTTGCGTTATATTCTTTGATTAACGGTTTGGCAGTATCTTCTTTGTTTTTCACATAATCATGAATTGCTCGCGTAAAGAAACCATCACAAGTTGATTTTCTTTCTCCTGAATCAGAATAGTGATTAAAAACAGTCCGGTAGGCCCAGATAGTTTTTCAGCACGTTTTACATCAACGTAAGTTTGACCGACCAATGAGAGCGCAGTTATTGCTGATGCTGCAACAAGTGGAATAGGTGCTTTTGTGAAGCTCTGCACCTCAATCACAGCGTCTCTTATGGTTTTTGGCAAAGCATCTAAGGGATAAGGTTCCGATGCAGCATTTAACGTTATTGGCTGTGGGTCGGGCCAACTTAGGCTTTCATCGGTTAAGGGAGCAATTGCATTATCTATGGCGATCTGTACAACTTCAAGACCGTACAACTCGGCCATGTCATTAAAATCTGTTTTCTTATCTGGTCTGTTGGCGTCAAATTTTGGTACAGCTAACAATCCGTTGACCTGCTGCGCAGCTTCAGTCGCTCTAGTTAAACCAGGATTACCATCTACCTTATAATCATCATCTGCACAAAGAATAAGAGTAAGCTCAGGAAATTTCTCACGCATGGTTGTTGCGACTGCCAATAAATTACCGACATTAAATGCTACCGCAATTGGATAATCGGTAGCCTCATGAACAGTTGCACCAGTAGAAAAACCCTCAGCAATGCAAAGAACTTTCGCATCTTGAATAGATCCGATACTAAAATAGCAGCCAGATACCCGACCCCCCATGAGGAAGCGCTTTTCCCCTTCCTCATTGATAAATTGAAGTGAATGTAACGTACTATTCTCGTCCCTCAACGGGATCACTAATTCACCATCAATTAGTTTCGCACTGTGAGTCTTAATCCCCTTCTTTACCAAATAGGAGTGTGTGTCAGGGGCAGGCCTTGCTTTTTTCCAAATCGATAGCGCTTTAGCTTGAGCTTCGGCTTTAATTAAAATCTCTTCTGCTTGACGCTTTATCTGCATTTTTTTTACTCTATCTCGATGTTCCGACACCTCAATAGGAGATAGAGAACGTCCAATATTAGCGTGCCAATTTTGATTTACCCCAGTGCGCCAATCACCAAAACATCCTGCAGGAATGCCCTCACCGTGTAACACATACCAGCCAGCGCGATCATTATGTTTTCCATTACTAGAAAAGCGATACAACTGGCCATCTGCGTTGATTGTTTCAGGAGGTGTTATACCCTCCGATCGAATAGCTTCACGAAATTGCTCAATACAATCAAACATTACGTAGCCCCCACCAACGGCTAATACGTTCAGCCAATTTAAAAGACACTATTCCATACGCAACTAGCCACCCAAGTAATTTTTTTAAATAAACAGCCATTACGTATGGAATGTTGGGCTTAACAATTTTTTCGGTATGTTTATCACTACGCTGAGATCCGACTGGATGATTAGACACGTTGATCCTCCTTGCTGTATTCACTGGTTGAGGTAACCAACGCATGGCTTTCTAGCCAATTAATAACATCGCGTTTTTGATATAAAACACGACCGCTTACTTTGCGGTATGGAATACCTACGCCTCGCCAGCGATCACTTTCAAGAGTTTTATTGCTTTTATTGGAGACATAGGCTATCGTTTCTTGACCGAAAAAAGCTTCTATAGGCGCAGTCCAAAACATTTTGACAAGCTCGATATCCGATTTCTTAATTTTAGTACGTCGTCTTTTAGGTTCATTAATGAGTTGATTTATTGGCGATTGATTTGAATCCGTAAGTTGATCATTCGGAGTCGTTAAGTGCGTGTTAGTAATCATACAAATCCTTCATCTAAATTTAGTTAAGTAGAGAAGATAATCGTATGATATGGTGATAATGTTGTAGTTCCGGCAAGAACAGCCTTTTTATGCCAATCCTGCCTGAATCTATCTAAATTTTAAGATTATTTAACAAATTTATCGTTGTCAGAATTTGTGAAGAGCACTCAATTTCTACTTGAACTTGATTCTTTATTGCTCCAGCAATAGATATTGCGCTGTTTCTTGCTATTGGAGTAAAAAAACGCCCAATAATTTCGTTGGTCAGATCTGCCACAAATGTAGCTGTAAGCTTTTGTCTCGAAAAACTCCAGAATACGCCCTGCATTATTCTCTTCGTTAGTAATTCACGTATGCTAGGTCTCCCTGAATTATAAATATTGCCAGAGCTCTTTTTTAACCTATTTAAAAGGCAAACAAATAGGTGCTCTTCGATGTCTAACTCAAAGTTCCTGCTCATTTGATATAATTCTGGCTCGTATTTTTCCATAAGCCTTGTCCGCTCGATTGGAACAAAATTTACAGCTTTGAGATGTGAAATATTATCCACGCAATGGCAAATTGCATTTGCGACCACAAATTCTATTCCTTGTTGTATAGCATATGAAAAATGAGAATTGGCCTGTATTGAATCAAGATCGGCACTAATTAATTTATTCTCTACAAGCCGATTTTTAGCTTCTTTAAAATGAGCTTGTCTGTTTATCCAAACAAAAAAAGGAAGTTTATTGGTCAGGGTTATATTTTTATGCACTTCTTGAGGAGATTGATTAGAGTAATTTTCTGTTAATGTGGGAGATGTAGGCAGTAAATTATACTCTCTCAACTTTGCAATATAAGCTCTAGCATATGGTTCTACTACCTTCAATAATTCCTCACCTTCTCGCAATGAATCATATTTTTTCAGATTTGATATTTTATCGTCAATTTCACAAGTTTTCATCGTTAGCCTCCACCAATGGTCTGTTTGAATCAAGGCTGGTTTTAATATTTAGCTCTGCTTCAATTTCTTCCACAGTTGGCAAACTCGTTTTAAGCTCTTTGGGTAGCGCCTTAGCAAGGGTATATTCTGAGATTCCAATGGGTGCGCTCATATTACGCAATGCGTACTCAGCAACGACCTTGTGTTTAGATTTGCATAAGAGGATGCCAATAGTTTGGTTATCACCCTCCTTACGCATCAGATCATCAACTGCTGCCATGTAAAAGCCGAGTTGTCCAGTGTGTTCTGGTTTGAACTTGCCAGCCTTAAGCTCAATAACCACGAACGCCCGTAAGTGTAGGTGATAAAAGAGTAAATCAATGAAGAACTCTTGGTCATCAAATGCTAATGGTACTTGAGAGCCAACAAACGCGAACCCTTGACCGAGCTCAATTAGAAAGTCGCGGATATGAGTGACCAATGCGTTTTCAATCGCACGCTCATGCGCTTTGCCTTGAATAGTTAAAAAATCAAAATTGTAGGGATCTTTCAACATTTCATTGGCTAGGTCGGATTGTAGGGCGGGTAATTGCTTATGGAAATTGTTGATTTTCTTGCTGGACTCGGCTTGTCGCCCATATAATTCGCCCTCGATTTGCATTTCTAACACTGAGCGCGACCAACCGTTTTTAATAGTTTGTTGGGCATACCATTCCCGTTCAGCCTCACCTTTAACCATCTGCATTAAGCGAACAATATGTCCCCAAGGTAATTGGGGCACAGCTTGTGCCCTAATTGTAAAATCAGGGTAAGCTTGTGCAAATAAACGCATACGCTTAAGGTTGGTGACTGAAAACCCCTGCATCTCAGGGAACGCCTGCCGCATGTCATGAGAAAACTGCTCTAAGAAGCCTGAACCCCATTGATGGCTCTTTTGTTTTTCGATTAAATCAGCTCCTAGCTCCCAATAAAATTGAATTAACTCACTATTGGCAGCCATCGCTGCACGGATCTGCGCTGTTTGTAACCGCTCCTTGATGCCACTCAAAAAATGTTTGTAGTTTTGATCTAGGTGTAGCGATTCATTCGTTGTTTTAAGCTCTTTCTTCATGAATATTTCCTTTGCTTGCGGGTTGGATTGTTAAAACATCGGTGGGGGCGGTAGCTCCCATGCATTTCAAAATATAATCAGTAATTTGTTGCATGGGCTTTCGGAGTCGCTCAACATCAGCGACAATATAGCCAGCAGTAATATCACCATTCATTTTGTGGTTCATCAGTCGCTTTAAAGCATAGGCAGAAATATCCAAGCCCTCGGCAATAGTGATGAAGGTTCGCCTTAAGTCATGAACGGTAAAATGTACACCTGATGCTTTGGTAACGTGTACCATCTGCTTGCGTGGTTCAATGATGTAGCCTGCCGCACCCGTGCCAGGAAAAACATAATCATTTATCTTTCCCAGGCTGCGCGATAATAGCAAATCATAGAGGTAATTAGAAAGAGGGAGCGTGTGCGATTCATGGTTTTTTGTATTAAGCACCGTTAATGCCTTTGCAGTGAAATCAACTTGATCCCAGCGCAAGGTAGCTGCTTCTTGTCGGCGTAATCCAGTTAAAATTAACAAGAGAAGATAATCACGCAGGGTTTCATTCTGTAGTTTTTGTACACCGTCATACCATGCAGCCAAATCATGGCTCTTGATAAACGTTTGTCGTCGTTCCACACGATACCAGGCACGAGTTTGAGATAAGCGCTTTACCGGATTTTCTGTAACTAATGATTTACCTTGAGCATCTTCGTACTGAGCAGCAGCAAAATTAAACAATGCTCTTAAAAGCCGCATTGCTAGATTAGCATAAGCTTCTCCGCTCTCTTTGCCCAATTTTTCATGATGTCTAGCCACCTTATCCTTGGTAATAGATAAAAATGACTTATTACTCCAGTCAGCAAAAGCTACTTTCAGAACACGCTCATAATTATAAAGTGTATTATGCTTTAACGATTTTCTTGCTTTCTTATAGTCGCTAAATACTTCTTTTAAAGTAATATTGCTTACTTTATTTGACTGCTTTTCAACAATTGGATCAAAGCCAGCGGCCATTTTTCCCATTAAAATTTTTGCTTCTGTTCGTGCTTTGTCCGCAGTAAGCGCACCATATTTACCTAAAGTAACGCGGCGTACTTTATTCTTCACGTTTTTTTCGACAACAAAGCTTTTCACCCCATTAGCAGTTACACGTAACGCAAACCCTCTCAATTCCGAATCACGATAGAAAATCTGATCCTTTCCAGCAGGGACTTCTGCTTTATCTACAAAAGATTTATTAATTTTTATTTTGACTGTCATGCTCACCTCATTTTCTACATGTAGACCCAATGTAGAAAGATTGTGTAGAATTGTTTAGAATAATTAAGAAGTGATTATAAGATTGAAACCCATATGTGTACAGTGCTTTAATGGGTTATAAGGAAAATATAGAAATGAATAGAAACGATAATTTTATAACTGTTAATCATTAGGTCACAGGTTCGAGTCCTGTCCGGGGAGCCAATTAGGACGATGTGGTAAGTTTAGGAAGACATCAAACGGTTTTCGTGGCTTAAACACTAGCTTTTCAGCGTTCATTTCCAAGTTCGGAAATAAAATTGTGATAATTCGTCTTTTTTCCTCCAGTTCCGAACTTTTGAATAAATCATGAGCTTTCGATGCTAAGGAAAATATAGTTGATAGGGATTTATTAAAACCGTCATCTGCTTCAGTTAATCTTTGCAACCTGACTTCGACATTGTGCCTTTCAGCTTGAAGACCTGTGATTATCTCGTCGTATTCTTCTTTTGAGACTTGAGCATCCAAAAACAAATCTCTAGCCCTTGTTATTCGCGTTTGAATGGTTTGATACTGTTTCAGTATTGGCCCAAATATGAAGGTGATACTTAATTTAAATGATCGGCAAAAGGTTATCTTAAGCTGTTTAGGAGACCGCTACTGGGGCATTTATTCGTAAAAGCAGGTGCGGAATCCAGGCCTTACCTATCGATGCAAGGTCTAAAGTAAGCAATGAACTCAACTACATATTCTATTATTGTTCCTAAATGCGACTATTTACATGCTTTTCGAATAAGCTTCACTCGCATCAGCACATTCTTCAGTCATTGCAAGATAGTCGAGTTTTTCATTTGCAAGCCTAATCCATGCATTTCCTGCGTAATTTACCGTCACAATCTTAGCTGCCCAGCCAGCAATTAACATCATGTAAGCTGCTAACCGACCTCCGTCAACCATGCGATAACTTTTTGCTTCAGTAAGAAATGCTTTGTATTCTGCTGGATTATCGATAAGACTTGCAGTCTTTTTCAGCAACCCAATAGACTCTTCGGACGAAAGCTGTTCGTTTTCTTGTAACCTGGCAACTAACGCTATCATCCCATTACAAGCATTCTTAAAATCCTCAGGATAATTGGAATGTTGACTTAACTTCAGCTCAATGCCTTGCCTAAGCTGGCCTAATGAGGCATATAGCTCATTTTTTAGGATATCTTTTATAGAGTTAAAAATGCGATCTTCTAAATTTTTTTCAGAATCAGAAGTGCGGTTTTCTCCGCCTAAAAACATCATCTGTTTTACAACATTTGAAGAATCGAACTGGCGACTACCTATTTTCCCTAATGGATAATTATTAAAGTCATATCCTTCTTCATAATTTCGAGATTTCTGAGAGTCATCTGTTAAAAACAAATAATCCATGTCATCACTTGTTGCATATACATAGTAGTTTTTTGCCAATCTTAACTGAAGTTTTTCATTAAAATTATAGGCCAGCTCTTCGGCCAAATAAGGTAGATTTTTCACAACGAGGTCTAAAGGGTATACAAATTTTGAAGAACTATAAAAGGACGCTGGTTTTTTTGCCTCAGATGCAATTGCTCCAACTTGTAATTTAATATAGCCCTCGGTTACATGGTCGTTTTTTTTATAGGACAATCGTTCTCTCGCATCGCCAATATTATGCTGTGCTGCATAATGTAGAATCAGACGAGGCATGCAATCAGTTGAGTGAACATCAATTTGTTTATATCGGTTATAGATAGCTTCCATTCGTTCTCGCGGTAATTCGGGAAGGAATGATAAAGTTACAAACTCTATAATATCTTTAGCTCCAGCGAGGTGAGATAAAGGGATAGCATCGCCAAATCCACCAGATTTAGATTCATTAGTATTACCAGTAAGTCTTAAGCCTAAGTTCTTTTTAGCTAAAGGCACTAAGTGTTGTGCTGAAAATAATAATGGCATATTGGCTCCCATTTCTTTGTTTGCATAGGTTAAATGACCATTATTCTACCAAAAAATAGATTTAATATAAAATAAATAACCATAAATAACCACAAGGTGATCTAATCTTAAGCTGACATTGTCTGTTGATTGCTAAATCTTGTTTTCGCAATGGGCGAATAGCACTGACCAAAATTAATCACTTCTTCTCTCCTATGAGTTCGTAATATACTTACTAAGGGGAGCCACACCACACGTGGCTTCTAGTAAAATCAAAATTTCCTCACGACCTCTTAGAGTACACTTCGCCGAGAGCAATAAGCTCTCTCTCAGTTGATTAACAATCATAATGACACTTCTTGGTGTATAGTATTTAGCAATTCCAATTCTTGTGACTTTACGTGAAGACTAAAGAAAAAACTTCCAGTGGTAGCATACTTGATGGCACCAGGTATTCCGAGTGGAAGGATCATCAACATGTTTAACAAGCAGATTCCAATTTTCTCAAGTGAACTATATTTATCCAAACTGTTATTCAGATATATTTTATTAATATGAGTAGAAATTTCCGATAGATGATCGGTAGCTTCATCTTTAGCAATACACTGCAGAAGAAAATCAGTGGTATTTTCTAATATTTGAATACGATTATCAGTCTCACCATATTTAAGCTTTAACCGTTCAATTTCCCTGTCAAGAAGAGGTATCATTTCTTCATTGACTATTTTTGGTACATTTGAAGTAATAATTTTTTCTTTTAACAACAATGCCTTAATATATTTAGGGAGATTAGCTTGAAAATCTGGTTTAATTCTCCATTCATTCACTTCACCATCTTCATAAGCCCCCTGTGTCAGCATAGTTGTCACCCCTAAAATTCACTTACAAATGAGATCAATGAGGATAAAATGCGACAACAATATACTGAAAAAAAAAAGTTATTACCACCTTATAATGTGGCTATTCCTGAACTATCACGTACAGAGGGCATCCCAACAACAACGTTATACTCTTGGCGTAGTGAAGAAAGAAAACGTGGAAATATGACAGAATCAATCCAAGCTAAAAGCACACATTTTAATGCTGCTCAACACTTACAAATCATTATAGAAACAGCTAGTCTATCTGAGCTAGAGTTAGGAGAATATTGTCGTAAAAAAGGCATTTATACGCATGATATTGAGGCATGGTAAATTGGATTGGTTGAGAAAATTCTAGCCATTACGACAATTAGATACCTCGTCATGATTCAGTTGCTCGCGTGATGTCTTGTTTATCTCTGAAAGCCTGCAAACCTGTTTTGTAAACTGCGTTCAATAGATAGCTATTGATGGCAAACAAACCCGTTGTTCTTACGCTAGACCTAAAAAAATTAGTTGAGCGTATCCGCAACAGTAGAATTTGGTGGCATTTTGTTCTTTTTTTAACAGCCTCTTGATGCATTTAGCTGGTGTTTTCGATTAATATTGGCGATTTTAGACAACAAGCACCAAGATATTTTTCCAAGGCCTTTCTTAAAATCATACACTATCTTTGAACATTTTTTAAATGCTCCAGAACTTTTAATTACTTAAAAAATACCACAATCCGATTAAGCATTTTTTTGACTTTAGATAAGCAGCCATGGGTGCTGGTTATTTTTATACAATATAAGACGTAAACGATATTCTAGGAAAGTACTCTATAGATCACCACAGTTTTTTATAAGCCATGCTTTCAGATAAAATTGTTTTTTTTAAATCAGTGAGGCGTTTTTCAGGATTTAAGCTTGGATTTGTTGCGCCAAGTGCAGAATGTCCCAAGCCCAACCTGTCATCATCCCAGCTAAACCCTAATGCATGTAAGATACTTGGGTATAAGTCAAAATGAACGATACTATCGCGAGATTTGTTTAATGGTTTATCTGCAATGAATGCATTGTAGATAAAATGCTCCTGAGCCTGGTTTAACTTATCACTAATGGCATTTTTCATCACCAAATGATCGCCTGTCACAACAATAGTCACGCGGTCTAACCAACCTTTATCTGCAACATAATGAATAAAATTAGCTACTTCCGCACTACTACACTCAACAATATTTTCAAAAGTTCGACCACCTTGTTGTAAACAAGTCTTAGATAAGCGTCCATCAATACCATGCGTGTCAATGGTTAAAATTGTTAAATTAAATGGTTTTTCTTCCTGCATCAAACGATTTAGTGTGTGTTTGGCTTCTGTAAAAAGAAAATCATCAGCAAGACCCCAAAATTGTAGATCAGCAGATGAATATCCCTTGTGTTGCCATTCACTACGGCCATAAATTTCATCATAATGATGCGTCTTAAAAAAGAGCCCTTGACCTGCAAATTCTAAAGAGCTGCCATTTAAAAATACATTCCTATACCCATAAGCATTCAATACATCACCTAAACACCATGCATGTGGCATAAAGGTTTTAAGGTGTTGACCAAGCATATTTCCTAAGTAAGCTGTGCTTAATTTATAAGGTACACCACACTGACTAGCAATAATCCCGGCCATTGTCCAACCTGTATTAGGCAGTTGGCTAAAATGATTAAACGACACCTTAGGAAGGTCTAATTTATTGAGATGTCTGAGTAAATCATGCTCGAACAATTTCTTGTTCTGATAACTAGATTCTAAACTTTCAACATAAATTAATACTAAATTTCTAGGCTTTGCAATCTTTTGAAAATCCACGTCAGCTGGATTTTTGTAATCGAGTTGAAAATAATCTACTGAATTAAGATGCTGTAATCGATGATAAGCATCATTAAACAGTTGATATTCCGCATCCATCGCCAAAACACCTGAGATGAATAGCCCAATCGGAACAAGTTTTTGCAACAATTGATAATAGCAGTATACAATGCCCCCCAAAGCAAACCCAGAAAAAATAAGCATCGGACTCAGCTGCCGATAAAGTACTGTTAAAGTCACCAGAAAATCATAAACACCCGTGATATAACACATTACAGCAGCAGATAACAGCACTTGCAATGCCTCCATCACTGGAGCTGATATCTTGCAAAAATGCGTAAAAATTTCATGCTGAGCCTTAAAAAAATACAATAGCCATACAGGGAATAATACCGCTGCAAGCAATATGTGTAGGTATGTCTCAACATCGCCCTTAAGAAGCCCAGCCTGACCAAATTGGATTAGTGTCAGTACTTGCTCCCACTGACATAAACCAAAAGACTGGTAAGTCTTGACCGCAACAGATAACAACAACAGTCCAAAAAAATTGGACCATGATGGCTGAATTTTTATTTTATCGATACATACAACTAGCAGAACTATTTGAAAGAGATAAGTCAAACATGCTTGACTTAATAACCCTGAAACGCACACTAGCAGGATCAAGAAATATCTTAGATTAGGCTTTAACTGAAGATTAAAAAATTTTAACCATATATTTAATGCATAGACATAAACGATCGCCAACATAAAAAAATCAAAAGAATAGCTAAAATGTATTAACTTTTGATAGGCAAAAAAATAGACCATCATAGAAAAAATAAGTGAATACATCAAATATCTATTGATGAAATTGACCATCAATGCTGTTTCATCCTTGAAACATAAAATTTTAGTATACAATAACATTAATAAAATAAAAGGTCCCCTATGCCTTCTTTTAAACTTACTTATTTATAAGACATGTCCTACAAGCAGTTAAGCCATCGTGACTAGCGCTAAACCCCATGAGCAGTTATGCTTATAGGCATAAGGAATGTTGTTGAAGACAGGGATTAGTCAGACAGGATGTCACTAAGCTTAAGGCGATGAAAAGAAATGCTGCAAGGATGCAGTGCTGAATTTCTTTTTATCGCTTTTTTTATTTAAAAAAAGTTTTCTAAGATCAAATCATCAAGCTTAGGCGATGGACAAAGCGCCGCAGGGATGCGGCACCTTTTTACGAAACCTAGACATCAATAAACCGAGCTGATAAGGCATTACTTTCAATAAACTCACGGCGAGGGTCAACCTGATCTCCCATCAGGCAAGTAAAGATTTGATCCGCAGCAACCGCATCTTCAATCGTGACCTGTAGCATACGACGAGTACTTGGATCCATGGTCGTTTCCCATAATTGCTCTGGATTCATTTCCCCAAGACCTTTATAGCGCTGAATATTTTGTCCTCGCTTTGCCTCATCCATCAGCCATGCGACCGCATCAGCAAATGCTGTAATTGTTTGTGATTTTTCTCCGCGGCAAATTTTTGCCCCTTCTCCAATAATTGATTTGAGCTCATGTGCAATGGCATTCATTTCAAGATAATCTTTAGACGACCACCATTGTCTTGAAAAAACATAGGCATGTCTTAAGCCATGCTGCTCATGATGAATACGCGGTAAATAGACCCCGTCTTCTTCAGGCTGGTAGACCTCGGCACTATAACTTTGCCAAGCCACACCATTTTCTGCAAATGATTGATTAAGATTCGTGACAAAGGCTGCAACTCCTGCTTCATTTTCCAATGATGCACCATCCAATAAAGGCAAGGATGCCAGTTGGATAAGAAGACTTGCAGGATAATACAACTCATGTCGTGCAATCAATTTTTTATATCGATTGTATTTTACGACAAGCTGCTCTAGGGCCAGAGGAAGAATCGCAGGGACATCCACTGAGGGCAATAGAGAAGCATTATTTAAAGCTTGCTGCATTAAATATGCATCGAGCGCATCATCATCTTTAACATATTGTTCTTGCTTACCATTTTTCACTTTATAAAGTGGTGGCTGCGCAATATAAATATAGCCTCGACTTAATAACTCTGGCATTTGACGATAGAAAAAAGTCAACAGCAAGGTTCGAATATGAGAGCCGTCGACGTCGGCGTCGGTCATGATAATGATGCGATGATAACGGGTTTTATCAGGGTTATATTCCTCACTGCCAATACCACATCCTAAAGCAGTGATTAAGGTTGCAACTTCTTGCGAGGCAAGCATTTTATCAAAGCGTGCTTTTTCAACATTTAAAATTTTACCTTTAAGCGGCAAAATAGCTTGGAAATGTCTATCTCGGCCTTGTTTAGCCGAGCCTCCTGCAGAGTCACCCTCGACAATATACAATTCACTTTTTGCTGGGTCTTTTTCACGACAATCAGCTAGTTTTCCAGGAAGGCCTGCAATATCCAACGCACCTTTACGACGCGTCATGTCTCGAGCACGTCGAGCGGCCTCTCTTGCTCTTGCTGCATCAAGCATTTTACCAACAATAGATTTAGCGAAGCTTGGGTTTTCCATTAAAAAGTCATGGAGTTTTTCGCCAACCACCGATTCTACCGCAGATTTAACTTCTGAAGACACCAACTTATCTTTGGTCTGCGATGAAAACTTTGGATCTCTCACTTTCACGGACAATACCGCGGTTAAGCCTTCTCTGGCATCATCCCCAGTGGTTGCAACCTTGGCTTTTTTTGAAAAGCCCTCATTTTCAATATACGTGTTTAAGGTGCGGGTTAATGCCGCTCTAAAGCCTGCTAAATGGGTGCCCCCATCTTTTTGAGGAATATTATTGGTAAAACAGAAAAAATTTTCTTGGTAAGAATCATTCCACTGCAATGCCATTTCAACCTGAACCCCATCCTTATCACCTGAGGTATAAAATACCTGTGGCATAATTAAAGTTTTATTTTTATTTAAATGTTCAACGAAAGCTCGAATACCGCCTTCATAACAAAAAACATCTTGTTTTTGACTCCGTTCATCCGACAGGTCAATAATGACCCCTGGATTTAAAAACGATAATTCGCGTAAACGCTTTGCCAAAATATCATAGTGGAATAAAATATTGGTAAAAACCACTGCACTTGGTTTAAACCAAACACTTGTTCCTGTCGAATTGGCTTCACCAGTTTCAGTTAGTGGTGCGTCAGGCACCCCATCCCGATAGTGTTGTTCGTAAGTTTTCCCATGGCGTCGAATACATAAATGCAGCTCTTCAGATAAGGCGTTGACAACTGAAACCCCAACGCCGTGCAAACCACCCGAGACTTGATAGGAAGCATCATCAAACTTACCACCGGCATGCAAGACCGTCATGATCACTTCTGCCGCAGACTTACCTTCTTCAGGATGAAGATCTACTGGAATGCCTCGTCCATCGTCTGTAACAGTGATGGCATCATCTGGATGGATCACCACTTTAATATGTCGACAGTGACCTGCTAGGGCTTCGTCAATCGAGTTGTCAACCACCTCGAAAACCATGTGGTGAAGTCCTGTACCATCGTCGGTATCACCAATATACATACCGGGTCGTTTACGAACCGCATCTAAACCCTTTAAAACTTTAATATTACTTGAATCATAAGTGGTTGTGTCAGTCATGCCTAGCCTCAACGCAAAGTATCAGTCGATCAATAATGTATTGATTATATCAGAACCCCCCTAATTTCGCGAGCGATCATAAGTGCCTAAGGCGACATTTCACCACGAAGATTTAGCATCATCTGCTCTTTAATAAAGCGCACGTCATCATATTTGGATAAGAGATAAAGTAATTTACAATGGGCTGCTTCAGGCGTCATGTCATAACCACTGACAAGCCCAGCCTCTTGCAATCGAAATCCAGTTTCATATTGACTCATTTCAACTTTGCCGTGTAAACATTGCGTACAATTCACCATCACAACCCCCTTTTCACTTGCTTGCCGTAACATATTCAGAAAGGATGGGTCGTTACTTTGCGCATTGCCTGCACCAAAAGTTTCTAGGACAAGGCCTTTAACTGGTTGCTCCAGTAAAAATTTTAATACCTCGCTTGAAAAGCCAGGAAACAGTCTGAAGTTAGCAATAAAATGAGCAGACAATTTTTGCAAATTAAATGCCGCATTTGGCGAGGCAAGGCAATATTCTTGATGAATCTGAATATGTATCCCAATTTCAGCCAAATTCGGGTAATTGGGACTGGCAAAAGCAGACATTGATTCTGCACTAACTTTTCTAGCCCGATTCCCCCTTAGTAATTGATTGTCAAAATAAATACATACCTCTTTAATTTCAGTATTTGCGCAAAGCCAAAGAGATGTCACCAAATTATCAACAGCATCATTGCGCGCTTCACTTAAAGGAATTTGCGATCCTGTTAAAATGACAGCTTTGGCTAAATTTTCCAGCATAAATGATAAAGCTGAAGCCGTATAAGCCATGGTATCCGTGCCATGCAAGACCACAAAACCATCATAATATGGATAATTTTCCCAAATATCTTGCGCGATGACATTCCACTGCGCTAAGGTCATATTTGAAGAATCGAGTAATGGCTGGTACTCATGAATATCATATGTTGGCATTTCAGGATGAGAAAGCCCTAAAATTTTCGGCAATACCTCTTCTAAATGTCCCTGTTTTGGGGAAAACCCGTGTGCGGTGCGCACACTGGAAATAGTGCCTCCAGTATTGATGATTAATATCTTTTTAGCAGTCATGATTTAGCGCGAACAAGAAAGTCTTAAGTTTATTTTAGCTCATGATTGTTAATTGACCAAGGATTGTAAGAGAAATTCTAAGCGCGCTTCAGGAGGCAATACTGGTAAACAAATGGGATGGTAGCCCAGCATCCGATAAGCTTCTAAAATCAATTCCCCAATTTTTTTAGCCTCTATATCAGATTCTTGTCTTAGACCATCTTTGACCATCACCAAACCCTCGCAGTAAACCACATGTAGATAACGTCGAAACATTGAAGCTCGAATCGCTGGTTGCTGATCAAAACCATGCAGCTTAAAATAGGCAATACTATCGGGTGTTCCTCTATCAAAAAATATCTGCTCAGCACAGTCAAGACCATGCTCCCGCTTTAAAGAAACCGCTAAAATTTCTCGTTGTAGTTTCAATTTGTCATGACGTAAACTTTTAGCGGTAAAACTTGAACCTAAAGAATACTGAATAATTTCTCTTGCCAACTCAGGGCAGATGGTAAAGCCCTTGGCTTGCAATCCTTGAATTAGGGTGGTTTTTCCCGAGGATGGCGGTCCTGTCACTACAATCCAATTTGTGAGTTGCATCATTTACCGTAAAATAGAACATGTTCTCATTTCAATCTAGGTCATGTTAAAAAAAAATGCAAATATTGAAAAATAGCATACACTTAAGATATCAACCAAGGATGCATCATGAGATTGACATTTTTAGGAGCTGCCACAACCGTTACCGGATCTAAATATCATTTGGCTAGCGATAAACACCAAGTTTTGATTGATTGTGGTTTATTTCAAGGTCTAAAAGAATGGCGTTTAAAAAACTGGGACCAATTGCCGATTGACCCCAAAATGCTTGATGCGGTTTTTTTGACTCATGCCCACATCGACCATAGTGGCTATTTGCCCCTATTGGTTAAAAATGGTTTCAAAGGCAAAATTTACTGCACCCGGGCGAGCTATGAACTTTGCAAAATTCTTTTACCCGATAGCGGTTACCTCCATGAAGAAGATGCCAAGCGTGCCAACAAATACCATTATAGCAAGCACCATCCAGCTCTTCCGCTCTACACCGAAGAAGATGCCGAATCTTGTCTTCGGCATTTTGAGCCCATAGATTTTGACATAGCTTATTCTTTTTTCCCACGCATGGAAGTAACCTGGCGAAAAGCGGGGCATATCTTAGGCGCTGCTTTTCTTGAATGTAAGTTAGGCAATAAAGAGCTAGTATTTAGCGGCGATTTAGGACGGCCGAATGATCCCATCATGAAAGCCCCTGAAACCCCTAAAATAGGTGGTATTTTAATACTTGAGTCCACTTATGGTAATCGCCAACACCCCCAAGAAGATGGCTTTAGTATCATCGCCAATTGTGTGAATAGCACTATTGGACAAGGTGGTAGTGTGCTAATACCCGCTTTTGCCGTTGGCAGAACCCAATCTTTGCTCTATTATCTCGACAGCCTCATCAAGAGCAAACGCATTCCTCATGTACCCATTTATCTAGATAGCCCGATGGCAATTGATGCCACTGAGATTATGCAGGCTCATCTTGATGAGCATCGCTTGAATAAAGATGACTGCAAACGCATTTGTCATTTGGCGCAGTTTATCCAAAGCCCAGAAGACTCCAAAGGCTTGGATGCAGACAGCACCCCAAAAATCATTATTTCAGCAAGTGGCATGCTAGCAGGAGGGAGAGTTCTGCATCATTTAAAATGCCTTGGACCCCATGCGCAAAACACCATTTTAATGACCGGTTATCAAGCCCAAGGAACAAGAGGGGCAAGACTCTTAAACGGTGAGCGCTTCCTCAAAATACATGGCGAAATGTACCCGATGAAAGCCAATATTGTGTCACTCTCAAGTACATCTGCCCATGCGGATTACCTAGAAATTATTGAATGGTTGAGAACATTTCCCAAAAAACCAAAACAAATCTACATTACCCATGGTGAACCTGATGCAAGTCTGGCGTTAAAGCAACACATTGAAAAAAAGCTGTTTATTGACTGCCATATTCCACGTTATCTGGAATCGTTTAAACTTTAAAAAATTTTTACAAACTCACCTTACGCACTGATCCTTGCTTCATAACTAAAATCCATTAAAATTTGCCTCCTAATTTTAGGGAGGCGACAGCATGGATATGCTTGATATTTATACTGATTATCTGATTTGCTAGCATTACGCTCATGCCAAAGGAGATAACGGTGAATAAAAACCAGCACTTCCGACAACTAATTCAGCAAGCATGCACCAATCATGTCTTGTTTGAATGGGTGTTGGCGGACAACTGGTTTGGC
>RGPR01000001.1 GCA_010030245.1 Gammaproteobacteria bacterium | reverse complement strand
TGGCTAAAGGATGTTTAGGGTCCCTTGCGTGCGTCCCTTGAGAATTAAAGCCACAGCGGGGGATTCATGGCCCTCTACCACCAAGGTTTTTAACAAACGTGATGCAGGGAGATTTAAGGCAAGACTGACAGCTTCAATTGTTTTTTGCTTTGGGGTATCGATGAGTGAGCAGGGTCCTGGTGCCGTCATTTGTTCTTTTTCAGGGGTTATCGATGAGGCCATTTCAAGATTTGCAGCATAATCACTTTCATCACTGTAAAAAATGACATCCTCACCCGCTTGAGCAAGGACCTGAAACTCATGGGAA
The DNA here is from genome assembly GCA_010030245.1 of Gammaproteobacteria bacterium. Lineage (GTDB taxonomy): Bacteria > Pseudomonadota > Gammaproteobacteria > Legionellales > Legionellaceae > UBA2653. Next base: position 47,463 of record RGPR01000001.1, on the reverse strand, counting down.
ACCGCACCACCAATAGCGCCTGTATCTGCTTGCACCGCGCGAAATTGTAAGCCCATACGGGTTAAAACCCGTTCATAAGCTTGATACATTTTATCGTAGGTTATTTGTAGCGAGCTAGAATTGATGTGGAAGGAATAAGCATCTTTCATGATGAATTCACGAGCACGCATTACCCCAAAACGAGGGCGAATTTCATCGCGAAATTTGGTTTGGATTTGATAAAGATTTAAAGGTAATTGTTTGTAAGAATGGAGTTCTTTTCTAAGTAAATCGGTAATCACTTCCTCATGAGTAGGGCCAAAGCAGTATTCGCGCCCTTGGGCATCTTTCATGGTTAAGAGTTGACCACCAAAGCTGTCCCAGCGCCCAGTTTCTTGCCAAATTTCTGCAGGTTGAACGGCTGGTAAAAAGACCTCAAGTGCGCCTGCTTTATGCATTTCATCACGGATAATCGCTTCAATTTTACGTAAAATTTTAAGGCCTAATGGTAACCAACTATAAAGTCCCGATCCCAATTTACGAATCAGTCCTGCTCTAAGCATTAAACGGTGTGATGCGAGTTCAGCATCATTTGGGTTTTCTTTGATGGTGGCAATAAACCATTCACTTGCGCGCATTATTTTACTCAGTTAAAAAAACAAAATTATAACGTTTAATAAGAGTTGTGACTAGATAAGTGATCATGTAAACTTTGATTCTTCTTGTATGAAAGGGATTTTCATGTGGTTGGTTAGGATTGCCTTGCTCAAGCCTTATACCTTTGTGGTGATGGCGCTCATGCTGTTGATTTTAGGCGTGTTGAGCATTATACGCATGCCCATGGATATTTTCCCGCACATCAAAACACCTGTTGTAGGCGTTGTCTGGTCATATGCAGGGATGCTGCCAGAAGAAATGACGAAGCGCATGATCACCATTTTTGAGCGCGCAGTAACCACCGCCGTTCCTGACATTGAACACATTGATTCGACCACCATCTATGGCAATAGCGTCATCAAGCTTTATTTTCATCCAAATGCCAATATTGGTTTTGCATTGTCACAAGTGACCGCACTATCGCAAACGGTATTAAGATCTTTTCCACCAGGGGCGATGCCGCCTATTATTCTGAGCTATGATGCATCAACGGTACCCATTTTAGAAATGGTTCTATCCAGTTCTTACCATTCAGAGATGAAGTTGAATGACGTGGCCAATAATTTTGTGAGAACGTTTCTAGCCACTGTTCAAGGGGCCTCTATTTTAACCCCATTTGGCGGTAAAGTCAGACAGGTCATGGCTGACATCAACATTAAAGCACTTCAGACTTATGGGGTTGCTCCCCAAAATGTAGTTGATGCAATTAACCAACAAAGTGTGATTGCACCGAGTGGAACCTTAAAATTAGGCCCCTTTGAATACTTCGTCAAATTAAACAATAGCCCATCATCAATTCATGAATTTAATCATTTGCCATTTCAGCCCCCAAGCAATAAAAAAATCCTCATATCTGATGTGGCCCCGTTTAGAGATGGTTTTTTGCCGCAGATTAATGTGGTGAGAGTCAATGATGTGAGGGCGGTATTATTACAGATCTATAAATCAGGAGACGCTTCTACTTTAGAAGTCATTAAAAAAATCAAGGCATTAATCCCTTTGATCAAAGACAATATACCAGCCTTAATTAAGATTGCTTTTTTTGAAGATCAGTCGAAAGTTGTGGCAGCAGCCATTCATGGGGTATTGATAGAGGGCGCTGTCGCTGGTTTGTTAACGAGTATCTTGATCTTATTATTTTTAGGAAATATTCGTAGTACCTTTGTGGTGCTGGTGTCTATTCCCTTATCCATTTTAGCATCAATTTGTGTACTTCATTTTACTGGAGAAACCATCAACATGATGACCTTAGGAGGTTTAGCACTTGCTATAGGCATTTTGGTTGATGATGCAACGGTTGAAATTGAAAATATCAATCGCCAATTTGCTTTAGGCAAGAAACCATTTGATGCCATTATGGATGGGGCGGCTGAAATTGCCGCGCCTGCATTTGTATCAACGTTATGTATATGTATCGTATTTTTACCGATGTTTTTTTTAACGAGTATTACCGGCTATATGTTTATGCCTTTTGCCAAGGCAGTGATTTTTGCTGTGTTTGCCTCTTATCTCTTATCAAGAACGTTGGTCCCGACCATGGCAAAATATTTAATCACGCATTCTAGTGGAGAAACTACATTTCGATTTCATCAACAATTTGAGCACAAGTTTGAACGTTTTCGCGACCATTATACGCATCGGCTATCAGCAATTTTAAGGCGTCCGCAGCAATTTTGTTTTTGGGTTTTCTGTTGTGCTGGTTTGAGCATCATCTTCTTATTCCCTATCCTTGGCGCTGATTTTTTTCCTAGAGTTGATGCATCGGTGATTGATTTGCACATTCGTGCCCAAACTGGAAGCCGGGTCGAAGAGACCACAAAATTAACCAGTCAAGTTGAAAAAGTGGTGAAACACATTATTCCAGCATCAGAAATAGAAAGTATCATCAATAATATTGGCATATCGACAAGTCCACTTAATTTAATTTATCGCAGTTCAACCTTTGATGGACCGCATGATGCTGAGATGACCATTGCCTTAAATTCCAAACACCATTCAATTTATGATTATATGGAAACCTTAAGAGATGAGTTGCCTAAACAATTCCCAGGGGTATCGTTTTCATTTATGCCTGCCGATATTGTCAGCCAAATATTAAATTTTGGATTATCGGCCACGATTGATTTGCAAATTAATGGCTTTAAAGGCAGTGAAAATAAAATATTTGCTCGAAAAGTATTACATGCACTCAAGTCCATTCCAGGGATTGTTGATGCAAGAGTGAAGCAATCGCAGAATTACCCTGAGCTGTATCTTGAAACCGATAGAAATAAAGCCAAGGCTTTGGGGCTATCAGAGGCAGACATTATTCGAAATGTGTTAATTACTTTATCAGGTAGTTTTCAAACCACACCTAATTTTTGGTTAGACCCAAATAATGGCGTATCTTACGCGATTACAGCGATGGCACCTCAATATAACATGACCTCTTTGCAAGATCTCAAAAATATTCCTTTACGCAATATGGATATTAATAATCCTCAAGAAATTTTAGGTGCTGTTGCAACAATTAAATATCGCCAAACACCGGCTCAAGTCTCGCATTATAATGTCCAAGAAGTGGTGAACGTTCTTGCCGATATTCAACATCGGGATATAGGATCAGTGACACATGATATCACGCAGATGTTGAAAAAAATGGATCAATACAAGCCGCAGGGATCACAAGTCATGTTAAAAGGACAGCTTAAAACGCAGCATGAGGCTTTTCAAAGTCTCACTTGGGGCTTGGTTTTTTCAATTGTTTTAATTTATTTATTGATTGTGATTAATTTTCAATCTTGGCTTGACCCGTTTATCATCATTACCGCCTTACCCATTGCACTGTGTGGCATTGTTTGGGCTTTATTTTTATTGAATACCCATTTGTCGGTTCCGGCGTTGACAGGGGCAATTATGGCCATGGGGGTTGCAACCGCGAACAGTATTTTAATGGTGAGTTTTGCCAAAAAGAATGTATTAAAGGGGATGTCCATTCATGATGCGGTGATAGATGCCGCAAAAACAAGAATTAGGCCGGTATTAATGACGGCGCTTGCCATGATTTTAGGTATGTTACCGATGGCTTTAGGCATTGGGGAAGGGGCTGAGCAAAATGCACCATTAGGACAAGCGGTTATTGGGGGACTAAGTTTGGCAACTCTAGCTACTTTATTTTTTGTGCCGAGTGTTTTTTATGTGCTTTATCAACATCGTTACTTAGGGCAAAAACATGAATAAAAACCGCATATTGTCATTAATGAAATCGTTTTATCAAGAGATAAAATTATCCCCAGCTGAGCTACAGTATCTTAAAAATGTGATCAGCAAATATCGTTACATCGTTGTCGCATTGTTGCTAATGATTCTGCTCAATCTAAGCTATCGAATGGGGCATGTCATCTATATGCGTTTGCAACAGGCTAAAGTTGATGTTCAAACTGTTTTTGTTACTCATCCACGACATGTGGCTCTTTTTGATGAATATGTGTTACCTGGAACGTTAACTGCTTGGCATGAGGCGCCGATTTATTCGCGAATTCCAGGGTATGTCAACGCCTGGTATGTTGATATGGGTGATAAATTGAAAAAAGGCCAAGTCATGGCAGTGATTGAGGTGCCTGAATTAGAGGCAGAATATCGCCAAGCCAAAGCCAATTACCATGCCACCAAGGCTCAACATAAAATCGCACAAATCACTTCAAAGCGTTGGCAGGCGATGTTACTTGATAAAGCGGTGTCCCCTCATGAAACTGATGAAAAAGTCAATGCGGCTAAAAAAACGTATGCCGACATGTTGGCCGCTAAAGCACAATGGCGTCGTATAGCAAGCATGTATGCTTTTCGTGAAATTAAGGCCCCATTTAATGGCTATGTGTCGCTTCGTAATGTTGATATTGGCATGCTGGTCAACTCTGGTAGTCAGACCAATGCGGAGCTGCCACTTTTTAAAATGATACAGAGTCATAAATTACGTCTTCAACTCAAATTACCGCAAGCTTATATTCGAAAAGTCGATGCCAATATGGTGGTTGATTTTGAGTTTGATCAATTCCCAGGGCAATTGTTTAAAGGCAAATTACTGCATGTGGCCTCAGCTATTGATCCGTTGACGCGAACTTTATTAGCAGAATTTATGGTTGATAACGCCCAGCATCAATTGTTACCAGGGATATATACACATGTTCATTTTAAAGTTCCTAGTGAACAAACAAGTGTACGCGTTCCAATGAATACCTTATTATTCCGGACCGAGGGTTTACAAGTGGCAACAGTTGATAAAGACTCGAAAGTTGTGCTTAAAGACGTCAGTATTTATCGTGATTTAGGCAATGAAGTTGAAATTAATTTTGGTTTAAATATCAATGATCGACTCATTTTAAATCCTTATGATGATATTGATAATGATCAAGTTGTTAGGGTTTCCCCATGAAAATACGATACTTTGGCCTAATGATCTTGATTTTTTCAAGTGCATGCACCATGGCGCCGAAGCGTTTGCCCATAAAAATGAATCTGCCCGATGCATTTAAGGAATTGCAGTATTTTAAGCCGGCTCATCCTAAGCTTTATGAAGAAAAAAAAGACCAGTGGTGGCGTTTATATCACGACGATACCCTGTCTTCACTTGCTCAAAAATTAAATTGTCATAACCAACAACTTAAAATTGCTTTCGCCCAGTATCAAGAAGCTAAAAATGTCGCCAAAGCTGCTCGATCTTTTTTATACCCCAATTTAACAGTTTTGTATAATATGGCGCGTACTGAGACTTCACATACCTTGGTGCATAATAAAGTCAGTAAAGGTGATGAGGTCCTCTATAATACGTTTTTGCTTGCGGGTTTAGTCAATTATGAAATAGATTTGTGGGGTAAAATTAGAAGTGCAGTGAAGTCAAATGAAGCGTTGCAGAAAGCGACAGGCTTTGATAGAGCAGCGCTTAGCATGAGTTTACATGCACAATTGGCAACAGATTATTTTGGATTAAGAAGTGCCGATAGGGTTGATCAAGTGTTAAAAGTTAATTTGAATATTTATCAAAAAGTATGGCGTCTTAGTGAAAAAAAATTTCGTATTGGCGTGATTGATCAAGCGATCTTAGAGAAAGCCCATTATCAGGTCGAGCAAGCACGCATTTTGATTGAAGAAAACCACATTAAACGGGCCCAATTTGAACACTCAATTGCGATTTTAGTGGGGCAATTTCCATCAAGCTTTCATATTAAACCCAAGTATGTGCCTTATCGTCGAGTCACTGCTATCCCAAATCTACCCTCAAGGCTCTTGGAGCGACGTCCTGATGTGGTGGCTGCACAAATGCGGGTAAAAAGTGCTGCTGCCAATATTGGCGTCGTTAAAGCAGCATTTTTTCCAACAATTAATCTATTTGGTACCTTGGGTGGACAAAGTGCAGATATTTCAAAATTATTTTCTGCCAATAGCCTGTATTGGAGCTTGGGGCCTAGTGCAGGGACAACCGTGGTATCTTTAGTAAAACCAATGGTGACCTGGACCATTTTTAACGGATTTAAGTTACAGGCCGACTTATCGAAAGCATGGGCAACGCTTCGAGCAACATCAGCAGCTTATCGTCAAACCGTATTACAATCGTTTCGTGAAGTAGAAGATGCATTGGTTGAAATCTATCGAACGGATAGCGCGCTGGATAATCAAAAACATGCTTTAAAATCAGCAAAAATCCAATATCAAGAAGCACTAAATCGGGTCAAAATAGGTGTTTATAGTGAACTAGATGTCGCAGCCATTGAAGTTCAATATCGTCAAGCGCAAATCGTATTGATTGCGCTACAAACCAGACGTCAAGTTGCTAGTGTTAATTTAATCAAAGCCTTAGGTGGTAGTTGGCATTAATGATCTGGTCTCATGGCTTATCAAGGTGGCTCAAAATTGCTCTGAAAAAAGTATGATAAGTACTATCCAACATTAGCGCCATTAAAGACAAATACGCCATGAGAGCATATCAGCTGTTAATATTAAATTGGGCCTATTGTTCTATTTTTAAGTGTTTTAGGGTTTTTAAAAGACTATCAGCATCAGGATTTTCGAATGCCTTAAGTTCATTTTGGTAAAGTGAAAAATGAACCTGGCCAGAACTCACATCGTATAATGCACCGACTATACCAATTTGCCCTTGGTCGAGCATGTCTTTTAAAATGGGGCTTCTGTTGTAGATTTCGAGCATACTATGCGCAATGTTAAGATGGGTGACATGACTGACAAACTCCAGATTATCACCTTGGCGATTGTTTTTGATTTTCGATTCTGCGTTGATGGCAGGATTGATTTTAGCAAGCAAAGTGGTGATATGGCCTTTTTTGACATCATTACATGCTGCTTGAATGGCGCCACATCGGGTATGGCCAAGAATCACGATGAGCTTAGCCCCAACAACATGGCAGGCATACTCGATACTCGCCAGAATGTCATCATTAATGACATTACCAGCGATTCGAGCACAAAATAGATCACCTAAAGTCATGTCAAAAATGGTCTCAACAGGAACTCTTGAGTCAATACAACCCAGAACAAAAGCAATTGGATGTTGGGTTTCTGCAGTGTGGGTAATATCAATCATATTACTGCGATGGATCCCTTGATCTTTGAGAAAACGTTCATTGCCTTGCTTTAAGATACGAAGCACTTCACTTGGGTTTAAGACGGATTGGGCATCGTAGGTGGTGATATTGATAAAATCAATGTGATCGTGGATTTGGTATTTTTCTTTAAAACCAATCAGGTTTAAGGAAATGGCCCGCAGAGGTGCTTGGAATTCTGTATAATCTTGTATGTATTCAAGCACTTCCTTATCAATAAATTCTGCATAACGTGCATCAATAATCAGTTTTGAGTTCTGGGGAATGGTGTTTAATTCTTCAATGATTGTTGCTTTATTGAGAAAGGTTGTTTGTTGTGGGAGTAATAGGCGGAAATTACTACCACCGGGGGTGGTTTCTTGGATAATATCAATTCTTGCCCGGCTATTATTGCGCAAAACAAATAATAAGTTGACGAGCAGGCCTGTGAATACACCCGCTAAGAGATTGCCAAAACTCACAACAATCACGGTGACAAAAAAAGGTACCGCTCGATCAGCCCCCTGATTGATCATCGTCAAGTAAATGCGAGGATGGGTTAATTTAAAACCAACATAAATCAGGATACTGGCCAAAATACAGATGGGGATACGATTGAGAATGTCAGTTGTTAAAAATAAAGCAATGAGTAACATCAAACCATGAAGAATGCTTGCAAATTTGGTTTTGGCCTTGGCTTCGATATTCACAGAGCTTCGTATAACGACTGATGTGATTGGCAAACCACCTAAGATACTGGAAACGATATTGCCTATGCCTTGGGCAAATAATTCCTTATTTTTGTTGGTGCTGACATGGTTTTTGTCAAGACGATCGGTTGCGGTAATATTGATTAAGGTTTCAATTGAAGACACTAAGGCAATGACTGCGGCATAAAAGTAAATCATTGGATTACTGAGTTCCTGCCAATTTGGGTGATGAAGCAGATGAGATAGATCCGATAAACTTTCTAATTTGGGGATATTTACCAGATGATGTGCATGCTGTGCCAAGATTGAATTCTTAATGACCAATACTTCGTTAAATAAGGTCCCAATGACAACTGCAGCAATTGTACCAGGGATGGATTTTAACAGTGAATGCTTGGTTTTATCGAAGAAAATTAAGAGGCTTATGGTCAATAGACTTAACATAAAAGCGCCGCTATTGATATGAAAACTTAAATCAACCATTGGATTGAGATTATTTTCAGAAACTGTTTCTAATAAGTAATGTTTAAATTCATGATAATTATGGGTGACGGTCACCGCCATTGGGATTTGTTTGGCAATGAGAAATACGCCGATGCCACAGATCATGCCCTTGATGACTGATGCTGGAATATAATTGGCAAAAACACCCCAAGCTCTTTTGGCAGCAATGATTTGCATACAGCCAGAAAAAAACAAAGCCAATAAAAAATTTTCGAAGGAGCCGAGATGGCTTAGGGCAAGCAAACAAATGGCAACCATGCCTGCAGCAGGCCCTGACACGCTGACCGCTGATCCACTAAAGAAGCCGACAACAATACCGCCAATGGCACCACTGATTAGACCGGTTTGCAGAGGCAAACCTGAGGCAAGTGCTATACCCAAACATAATGGCAGGGCGACTAAAAAAACAATAAGACCGGCAAGAATGTCAAATTTAAGGTATCGATTGACATAAATTTTAGAGTATCTTAACCATGTTGATAGCATAAAAGCATATTCTCATTGTGACTATAAAGCCATTTTATCTTATTTTAGAGCAAATGTTAACTAGTCTTCTGCTGCACTGAGCTCTTCAAGTTCAAACTCAAGCTCATTGTCATTTAATTTTTCTAAGCCTTTAAAATCAAATTGACGTTTATCCATCAGCTGGCTAGGTTTGACATTTTGTAATGCATGTAAAATATTACTTGGTATTTTAGGATTTTCCTCTGCAAGACTATCAATTAATTTAGCAACTTTTTTGCGCGCCAAATTTTCTTGGGAGCCACATAAGTTGCAGGGGATAATTGGATAGGCTTGTTCCTGGGCATATTGAATAATATTTTTTTCTTGCACATAGCACAACGGACGAATCACAATATGTTTGCCGTTGTCACTACGTAGCTTTGGCGGCATACCACTGATTGATCCATTGTATAAAATTGACATCATTAAGCTTCGAATCAAATCATCGCGGTGATGGCCAAGAGCAATTTTGTTAAAACCATGCTCTTCGGCATAGCGATAAATAATACCCCGACGAAGTCTTGAACACAGCGAGCAATAGGTTTGGCCCTCAGGTATTTTTTCCTTCACAATACTATAAGTATCACGTGATAAAATGGTATAGTCGATACGACGTTCTTCTAGCCAGGCTCTAAGTTTAGAATCATCCCAACCAGGTTGGGCTTGATCGAGCGTAAATGCATGGAGTTCAAAAGAATGCTTCGCACGACTTTGTAAATGTTTTAACATGCTGAGCATGGTAAAAGAGTCTTTACCACCAGATAAACACACCATGACTTTATCATGACGCTGGATCATTTGGTAATCGCCGATGGCTTTACCAGTGTAATGTAATATTTTTTTTTCAATAGCTGTAAATTGAGTCATGATGTCATCTTATTTTTCAAGAAAAAAGGCATTTTAAAGGGTTTTTTACCAAGTGCAATGGTTTTCTCAAGGAAACTTAATTTTTTAGGGGTGGGGAGAGCGAGTGTTTCTTCTTTAGCAAGCAATTCCCAAGGATTTTGCAGATACACACAAAAGCCTTGATTATGTGTTTCAGTGTCTTCGGCATGCAAAATATCATAATCTGTAGTTGCCAAAATAGCATGTATGTGCAATGGATTTTTGTTATGGTGCAATTCTAAGCGATAATCTTGAGCATTTGATCGTTTAAGGTTGAGAAATTGAGAAACCAATTGTTTTTCGCCATTGGCATTATAAAGACTGGTAATCGATGCTTTTAAGGCATTTTTTTCTGGAATTTGTAGGGCAAATAAAGATTGTCCATCTTGAAACTTACACAGTAATTCATGAATGGCATGTGGTTTATGGGTATCATGATCTTGGCTTAGGTTTTGAATCCACGCGTTGCTACTATTGACAAATTCTTCATGCGAGATATTAATATGTCCATTGATCGAACCTGACCAAAATTCTTTTATTTTAAGATCTGCTGTTGGTTGGAGGGTATGATATACCGTTGTTGGTTCAAGCAAGTCGAACTTAAGATTAAAAATTTGCCGCTTATCATCTTGATAGCCAATAATTAAGCTTGAGTTAATGGCGCTATAATGCCAGAAAAATGGCCCAATTTTTTCTATTAAAGCTTGATTAGGGTTGCTTAGGGCTTCTTGATGCCATAATATTTGGTGATTATTGAGATCATAAATCGCAGCAGAGGCATGATAATAATGCTTAAACCGTTCGATTTTAAATAAAAAACCATAGGCATCTTGTTGTTCATTTTGCAGTATTCCATTGACTGCCCAGCTATTATGATGATGGCCTTGTAGTTCAAGAAAACGAGGAATATTGGGTGTTTCGCAGTAGCCAATATGACTAAAAAACAACAGAAACATGCCTAAGATAGAAGAAATCATACTTGTAATCATAAAATATTACTCAATTTCAAATGAAGTTTTTGCCAAAATATTTCAGGTAAAACAGCCTTTACAGGTAACACATAAATGACTTTATCTGTTAAACCACGACATTTCACCGCGTCCTTTTCCGTCATGATAATGCAGGTTTCTGGGATATCAAAATCTTTTTTGACAAAATGATGATGATCTTGAAATGGATAGGGCGTAAACAGTATATCATCTTTGCTTAAACTTGTAAAAAAGCGATCAGGATGTCCAATTCCTGCAAAAGCAGCGAGTGAGTACTGATTTTTTTGAAAGGGTGGATGCTCTGGGTTGAGCGGGTAAATATCGTTACTATTTAGTTGCATCAGATGGCAATCATTGAGATAGGGCGACAATATTGTTTCAAGGGAAGGCTTGCATGATCCATTGATGATAATGAAATCAACGGTTGCTAAACGTGAAATGTCTTCGCGTAAAGGCCCCGCAGGTAAGCAATAGCCATTACCAAAACCATGGGTGCCATCAATTAACACGCATTCAAGTGCTCTGGGCATGGCAAGATGTTGCAGTCCGTCATCACTGATGATGATATCAATTTGCGCTAATTGTTGAATAGCTTTAAGTGCTTCAAGCCTTTTTTTAGCAATCCAAATGGGTGCTTTGGTTTTTTGATAAAGCAGCAAGGCTTCATCCCCAATCGTTGAGGCGGTGTCTTGCGCGCTCACCTGATGGGGGAAGTGTTGCAGGGTGTTTTTATAAGCGCGGGTGACGATGGCGGCTTTTAGTCCCCTTTGACTGAAGTATTCGTATAGTGCGATGACTGTGGGTGTTTTACCAGTCCCGCCGACAGTTAAATTACCGACAACAATCACGGGGATAGGGAAGTGGCTTGGACGTTTTTTGCGGGATTGTTGCAGCAGCAGCTTATTAATCGGGCGATAAACTGCTGAGCATAGACGAAGTAGCCCAGAAGGCTTTGGCTTGTGATACCATTCTTTATACAGGAATTGTGTCAATTTGTTCATAGTGTTGTGCATGATAAAGCTTACTGTAATGGCCCTGTTTGTTTAGTAGATCATGATGACTGCCTTGTTCAATAATTTTACCATGATGCATTACAAAAATTTGGTCTGCAAATTGAATACTGGACAGCCGGTGTGCAATGATGATCATGCTGCGTTGGTGGTGAAATTTTTCCAAGGCTTGTTGGATGTGTTGTTCGGTTTGATTATCAAGTGCTGCGGTTGCTTCATCGAGGATAAAAATAGGTGAATTCTTATAGATGGCTCGGGCAAGGGCTAAGCGTTGACGCTGCCCACCTGATAGATTGAAACCATTTTCACCGATAAGGGTATCAAGGCCTTGTGGCAGTTTTTCAATAAAATCAAAGGCATCAGCTTGTTTGATGGCATCAATCACGGCGTCTCGATTAGGGTGTTCTTGGCCATAGGCAATGTTATTGATGATGCTATCGTTGAATAAGGTGACATGTTGGCTGACCATCGAAAACTGAGCGCGAAGGTTATTGATTGGCCACGCTTTAATCGAGCGTCCATCGAGTAAAATATCACCAGCTTGCAGCTCATAAAAACGTGGCAGTAAATTAATTAAGGTTGATTTGCCACTACCTGAAGCACCAACTAGCGCAATGGTTTGTCCGGCAGGGATATGCATATTGAAATCATGTAGTATCCATTGTTCATCTTGATAAGCAAAAGATACATCCTTGAATACAATGTCACCTTTTGCAATTTGCGCTGAACCAGCTTGGCCTGAGGGTTCTTCTGGGATATCGAGCAAATTAAAAATGCTCTCAGCCCCTGCAATACCACGTTGCAGACTTGCATTGAGATTGGTTAAGGTTTTCATCGGTTTTATCAATTGGATGCCTGCGGCGGTAATGGCTAGAAAGCTACCTGCTGTGATGGTGACCATTTTAGCCAATTCAATGGCGGAGAGAATAATCACCGTCATGGCAATCGCCAATATGACCTGGACACCGAAGACATTCAGTGCTTTGCTCATGGCCGCTTTTAAGTCATGACGTTTCGCTGATTCAGCGGCGGTATTGAATTTTTTACTAACAAAGTCTTGGGTTTGAAACATCCGAATTTCCCGAAATCCGTCAATGCTTTCACTAGCCATTTCAGTGACCTGCCCCATGGATTGTTGCACTTGCCGGCTAATACGGCGAATTCGTTTGGTTGTATAACGAACAATAAAGGCGATGGCAGGGACTGCAAACATGAAAATAGCGGTCAACTGCCAAGAAACCAGGAGCATTACACTAAATAACCCAATGATTAAACAGGTGTTTTGGACAATATCAGTGATGGCGTCAGCGCTGACTTGAGCAACTTGTTCCACATCGTAAAGGAGTTTTGAGAGTAGTTGGCCTGATGGTGTTGAGTCTAATACCGGTGCAGGTAAATGCAAGAATTTTTGAAAGACTTCTTGCCTTAAGCTATTCACCATGGAGCGCGAAACATGCGTCATACAGTAACCACCAAATCCGCCCATAAAACCTCTAAGCGTGATGCCAACGAGGACTATCCATGGGATCTGGTAAACAAAGTCGACATCAACTTTAACAAAGCTTTTATCTAAAAAAGGTTTCATAAAATAGGTAAAAGTCGCATCAATACCTGCATAGAAGATATTGGCAATGACCCCAAGCAAGGCCATCTTCCAGAAGGGGCGAAGTAGATTAAGTATTCGTTTAGATAGTTTAGGTTTAAGACTGGAGTTAGACATACACAGCGCATATTAAAAATTTGACCTATTTTAACTCTTTTTCATAGTCTTGCCAAATCCCTTCAAACTTAGGTTAAATAATATTCAAAATACACGAATAGGACTCTACAGTGATCTAGGGAGTGGGGGCTGGGGGATAAGCTGATTGTAAGTCACCTCATTCCACAGAAAGATCTGAATCATTTATGTTTAGCACAAAAAAAACAAAAAAGATCTTATTGTTTGAAATATAACAGTTATGTGAGTGGTCTTAATTTTGAGCAAAGCAGGAAAATCTTTTGAATAATGGTAGTATTTTTTTAAAAGATGCCTTGTTTTAAGGCAAATAAAGAGTGGTGGATGATGTTATTTTTGCTGTAACTGCATGAATATGTTGTCATCGGATAAATTAAATATTTCTCAAAATTTAGTTATCATCATAGCCCTTGATTGAACGCTAAACCATATCTTTGGACATTATCAGCGCTTGGATCAGATGATGATAAACATAAGCTTTGTAATTCATGAGAGAGATCTGAATCATTTCTTGTTACACTTTTATAAGTGAGACCTAAGCCAGCACCAATTGCAACAGCAGCAACAAGGATGAGAATAGGCGCAACACCTGCTAATGCTGAACAAGTAGCATATAGCGCTAATGCTAAAAATCCTAAGATTGGGTACTTATACATATCCTTCTTTTTACTTATTTCTTGTTGTAAAGAAAGCTTTTCATTTTCAGTTAATTGTGCAGGATTAGGAACTAATAATCTATTTGCAATACTAACCAATTGGTAGATTTCTTTTAACCTTTTATCGTCAAGTTTAGCTACGCTGGGGTGGCTTATTATCTTTAAAGTTTTTGTTATAAATCGGTCATATTGTTCTTGGCGTTCCTTTGATAGATTAGGCTTTGAATTTGTTGCGATTAAGTTGGTTACTGCCGCCACAATGTGCACTACTGATACTGGTTCCCTCAATAAAGGATGTTCTATAATGGATTTAGAGTTATCGTTGACCAAATCGATCAATACTAATATTTGACCTAGGCGACTAAGCGAGACTATATCCAAATCTAAAAGTGGAACCATTGTTGTTCTAATAGCAGCGCTGTATTTTTCAATCCATTGAGTTGTGTTAAAAAGGTCAGGAGTTATGATGTTGTCCGAAGGAAATTCTTGCAGTTTATTTTTTATCTCTTGTAGCAATGCCAATTTTTTAGATTTTTCATCGAACTTTTCAGCGCTTAGATGTGATCGGAAAAAGTCAGAATGCGGCATTTTATTTTCTCAAGCTTTGGGTTAATGATTTAATTATACACCATATTGAATAAAAAAATATCTTTTTGATATAAAAAATTATTTTTTGATTTAAATTTAAGACATCTGGCTTGGTTAGCAATTCATATCTCTTTGAAATAAGGGATAGTCAGAATATGCTCCCCGAAGTTCTCTAAAGTGATGTTGAGCAAATCATTCATGTTTACTGATGATGTTTTTGATAGCGTATATTGCTTTAGGCTTGTCAAAAACCTATCCCATTAGGACCTCATCAAGTGGTTAATTATCATTTGTACTACTGAAGTCATGAGAACGAAAGCCATCAATTGTCATGGTTGATAATTGTAATAAATTGCTGCATAACCTTTAAATGTGACTTCTTTTTTTCAAGTAGCCAAGTTATAGTAAGATTTGAATGATCAATAAGGATTTCACATGGCACGTTACCTTATCTTGGCGGCAAGCAGTGATATTGGGCAAGGTCTTTATCATAAATTGCAAGCTCAAGACCATGAGCTTATTACGACTTCAAGACAAAAGGGTTGTGATCATCAGCTTGAACTTTGTGATTTTGCAGCGGTAAATGCATTGTTTGCTGAAATTGGTCCAGTGGATGGCGTGGTGAATTGTGCGGGCTCATTGTTATTAAAACCGGCGCATTTAACCAGTTATGATGAGTATATGGCCGCGATTCATGCCTCTCTGACCAGTTCATTTGCAGTCGTTGCAGCAGCAGGTGCTCATCTGCAACATGCAAGTATGGTGTTCATTTCTTCGGCAGCAGCCGAAATTGGTCTTGCCAATCATGAAGCCATTGCTGCTGCAAAAGCAGGCATTATTGGTTTGGCACGATCTGCTGCAGCAACCTATGCCCATCGTGATCTGCGTTTCAATGTGATTTGTCCTGGGCTTGTGCAAACGCGTCTAACTCAAGGTTTGCTCAATAGTGAAGTGTTTAAAAAAGCATCTGAAGCCATGCATCCATTAGGTCGGATTGGTCAAATTCAGGATGTGGTGAATGCCATATCTTTTTTTCTTGATCCCGAAAATAATTGGATAACAGGACAAGTGCTTGCTGTAGATGGGGGCTTAAGCAGCCTTAAACCCCGAGTTAAAATTTAGCAAAGAATATTTTATATGGCAATATCATGGGTGTGACTTTTTGATATTCAGCATAAAGCTTACCTTTATGCTGAAGACTTAGTTTTTCGCTTAAAGGGGCGGTGATAAAACGCATAATCAAAAGCAGTACAAGTGGAGAAATAAAGCCAAGAAAATGACTGGCAGCGATGGCAAAGCCAAACCAAATTAACAGTTCTCCAAAATAATTGGGATGTCTGCTATAACGCCACAGACCCAATTGGCATACACCTTTTCCATGTTGTTTAAAGCGCTCTAAACTTCTGTCTGCATGGATTTCAATGCAAAGCCCGGTAATAATGATTAACGCACTGATGCAGGTCAACAATAGCGGGATGGAGGTTTGGCATAGAAAAAACCAAACTGAGGCCACTAAACATTGTAAAAAAGCCTGAATTTGGAAATTGACTAAGAAGAAAAGTTCAGGTTTTTGCGAACTATTCTGTTCAATTGATTGATAGCGTGGGTCTAGATGTTGTTTTTTGAAGCGCGTAAAGTAGAGAAAGCTTGATAGTCGCAAGGCCCAGATGAGTAGCAATATGAACAAGAGCGGATAGCAGTGGGCATAAAAGCAATATATGAATGCTTGTGCCGCAATCCCAATGGACCAAAAGACATCGGCAATCATCGGTATTTTTTGATATTTGTAAATCAACCACACCCCAAACATCAGGGTATGGGCAAAGATTAGATTGATTAACAGTGGCTTCAGCATCATTCAAACATCGCTGCAATACCAATACAACCAGCACCCGCATGAAGTCCAATAGCCGCTGATACAGGACCAATATAAAGGGCATCTTGTTGATAGTGATCAGAGGCAGCTTGTGCTAAATTCGCTGCTTGTTCATCTTGTCCAGCATGGACAATGGCAAAATGTTTGAGTTTAGTTTGTCGAAGAATAGCTTCTTGATCGATGGCTTTTAACAGTTGTTGAAAGCCTTTATTGGTAGTCAATGCTTTGCTGTACATGCTGCCTCGGCCTTCATCGTTTAAGCGTAAAATGGGTTTTACACGTGCCCAATTGGCAAAAGTACCGCTTATTTTGTCAACTCGTCCAGAGCGCATGAGGGCATCTAATTTATGGATCAAGACAAAGAATACAATTTTACTGCTCGAAGCTTGAAGTTCTTGAACAATGGCATCTGCCTCCAGTAGGGGATTGGCAATAAGTTCTGCAGCTTGATAGACCAGTAGGCTTTGCGCTGCTGAGGTGAGTTTTGAATTGAGCACACGTATACCGTTAAATTCTTTAGCAATATTGGTTGCACAGGCATAGGTGCTTGATAATTTTTCTGCAACAGACACCATGATGACATCTTGGTGACGTTGACTCAATTCCCTAAACTTATTTTTAATTTGCAGTGGGTTTGGAGCTGATGTTGTTGGATAGTCTGGATTTTTCTTAATATTCTGGTAAAAATGCGCAGGGTCAATACTATAGGGATCAAGTAAGTGGTGATGCCCTATATGGATATTAATCGGGAGTAAATGAATTTGATGTTTATCCATGATATCGACAGGAAGATCAGCGCTTGAGTCGGTTAATAACGCAATTCGATTGGGTTTACAGATATGGCAATCAAATTGACGCTGCATATCATCTACTTTTGGATTCGCAAGACGTCCGAGATTTAGTAAAGAGTCAAAGATTTTTTGTGGTGCATTGGTATGAATATGGAAGCGCTGTAAATGTTGGTGACCGGTGACCACGATGCTATCACCAAAGCCTTGTAAATGTTGTTGTAATTGCAAGGGGGAGATGAGTGCATCTCTCAATAGTGCTTCAGTACAATAGCGATTATGGGGTGGATTTGTTGAAAATTGGTGGTCTTGATTGGGTATTGAAAAATCCTCAATGCTCTCAGTCTGAATGGGTGTATAAGTTTGATGCTCACCTAAGGCTTTTGAAAAACCTTCAACAAAGTGATAAAAACCAAGCGCACCCGCATCTAATACTTTTTCGTCATTTTTATGCGTATATTGGCAGTGTTGATGTAAAGCTTCATGCAGAGGATGTAAGATATCATGGCATAGGGTTTTGAAATTTGTATATTCTTTGGATTTTGCATGGATAAGCTTGGCCCAACTATCAACTACCGTCAGTAAAGTGCCTTCCATGGGGTCGATTAGACTCTGTCGGACCTGACTAGCAGCTTTTTGGAGCATGTCACTGAATTGATTCGTCGTTAAGCTATGTGTTTTAGAATAAGCTTGGTAGAGGCCATTGAAGAATGATGAGAATAGCATACCTGAGTTGCCACGAGCGCCTAGAATACTGGCATTGGCCACGGATTCTAAGGTTTCATGCATGGTGGATTGAACACTTGCATTTTCGATAATGGCGGCTGCGGTTGCTGCCATATTATCGCCAGTATCACCATCAGCAACAGGGAAAAAATTAATTTCATTTAATTTTTTTCGGGCTTGTTTTAAATTTTCACAGCCTGAAATAATGGCCTGAAGTAAGTGCTGTGGGCTTAGCTGTTGAAATTCCATAAAAAAACTTATTTTTCAAAAAGAATTTATGATAGCCTTTTTTTTTAAATTCTTCATCTTTTTTTTCTCTTGTATTAGGTTTAGGATAAGCAAAAAGGAGAAAATAATGTTAATGATTCAGGTGGTATTGAGTTGTATGATCATGATGCTGTTGGATGGCCTATGGTTAACGCTTGTCGCAAAAGCGCATTATTACGCAGCATATTCGAGTATGATGAGGCTTGAGGCGGGTAAATTATTGCCCATTTGGCCTGCTGCTTTTATGGTCTATGTGCTCTTGGTATTTGGTCTTAACTACTACGGCTTAAGTTATGCCAAAATCAGTTCTTGGCAAGCCATTTGGCAATCGGCTATTTTTGGTTGGGTGGTTTATGGGATATATGATTTAACCTGTTATTCACTATTCAAAACCTTCCCCTTATTCATGGGCTTGGTTGATTGGGCGTGGGGTGGGGTTTTATGTGGATTGACGGCGGCATTGACCCTGGTTTGTTTGAAATGGATTAGCCCCTTAATAACTGGATAGCAGTGAGTAAGATGATGCATGCCAACATGCTCTTGATGAACTGGGGATTTGCTTTTGTCGCAGCTTTTATGCCAATGGGTGCTGATAACATGCTCATTGGCGCTATATATAAAAGACCAGGCCAGTAAAGGTAGCCTAAGGTATTAACTGACGCAAATGGTAAGGTATGATTGAGATAGCCTATGAGGGTATTTGCTGTCAGGCTAATGATGCTGATGGGTAATAAGCAAAAAACTGAGCTACCAATCGCTTCAAGTAAGATGAGGCCTTGGGCATGAAAAAATGGGATCATTAATATGCCTCCGCCAATTCCAAACATTGGCGCTAAAAAACCCGTAATGATACTGGCCAAATAAATGATATGTTTTGGGCTTTTGTGTTTGTGTTGCTGTTTTTTTTGCGGCCATAAAAGATGTAAAACAATCAGTAATAAAAACAAGCCGAAGCTTTGTTCAAGGGCATGTGTATCTAGAATGTTCGCCACTATGCTGCCGCATCCAATGCCAATGACTAAACCTGGTAAAAATGATTTAACCATTTGCCAATCGATGAGTTTATTTTTATGGTATTGATAGCTATTAACGAGGGTGGTACAACATAAAATGGCAAGAGAGGTATTGCTTGCTATTTGCATCGCATGGCTTGTCAATATGCCTTGATATTTGAAGCACCACAGCAGGGTTGGAATTAAAAAGAGACCACCACCTAAGCCGGTTAAGCCAGAGCATATGCCAACAATAATGCCAATCATGATTAAGAGAATAATCATGGCAGAACTTTATTTGGATGCAGGAGTGTATCAAGCACTTTTTGGGCGTCTGGTGATAGCCCTTTAATTTGAGATGTGGCAAGCCATGTATTGATTTCTTGCAGATCGCGTACATCTAACGAACCAGCTAAATATTTAAGTTGTAAAATTTGCGTGATTAAATTGTATTGATCCGCATTATACTGAAATTGGGTTTGATAGTATTGTTGTTGAGCGAATAAGACGTCCGTGATGGTTTTTGTACCCACTTGATATTGTTCTTGAATGCTATCCAAAGATACCCGTTGTGATGAAAGCGTCGCCCGGTCAGCTTTGACTTTTTCGATGCCAGTTGTAATGGAATAGTAGGTAATATTGGTATTGGCAATGACTTCTCGTCTGACATTTTCCAATTGATTGCTCATGTTCATGAATTGAAATTCAGCTTCTCTGGTTTTGGAAACGGCCAGTCCGCCTTGAAACACAGGTAATGACACACTGACGCCAACTACCCCGTTGCGTTGTAATTGAGGTACAAAGATTTGGTTAAACAGTTGATCGACACTATTGGTTTTAACTTGGGTGTTGAGGGCGGAAACGTCGTTGTGGGTTTCAATCCCTTGACTATACAGATTAAAGTAGGGTAGGTGGCTTGAAAACTGAACCTTGATGTTTTGTCTCGACGCTTCTAAGTAATATTGACTTGCTATCAATTTGTAATTTTGTTTAAGACTTGTGCTAACCCAGGTTTCAGGATTCATTGGTTGTGGATATACCAAAGGAATTTCTCTATTTTTTAAAGCTGCAATGGCGTTATATGTATGATTGGTTAGTTTTGAAAGATTTTGTTTTGCGCCAATTAAATTATTTTGGGCGCTAACAACAAGGGCTATAGACTGGTTATAGGCAGCTTTGGCTTGATAAATAGTCGTAATGGGGTCAAGCCCAACATTAAAACGTTCTTGTGCTTGTTCTAGTTGGCGCTTGTTGGCATTGCGCTGCACTTCTGCTGTGTGTAAGTTATCCTCGGCAAGCAAAATATCAAAATACATTTTAGATGAACGCAACATTAAGTTTTGGGCGTTATCATTAAAATTCGCTAGTGATGCGCGCACATTCACGCGAGCTTGCTCCAGCAACGACCAAAGTTTATAGTTAAAAATAGTTTGAGAGGCTTGGAAGTTGAATTGGCTTTGGCTATAGGTCCGATTGACATCGATATTGACACCTGCCAAAACTTCAGTGTAAACGCGATTAAATAAGGCGTTGACGGTCAGTTGGGGAAGCATGGTAGACCAGGCATTGGAAATCGATTGAGAATCTGCTAAAAATTGGCTATAGGCGCTTTTGAATATTGGGTCATTATCTAAGGCTTCGTAGTAGGTTTCTAAGAGGTCGGTAGCTTTTACAACGCAGCTTATCAGCATTAAAGATAGATATAATCCCAATTTTTTTATATTCACAAAAATCCCTTGTGTCATGCCCACTATCATTATGGTTTTGGCTGTTTCAAATATAAAATCAGACACAAAAATTTAGCAAATATTAAGTCTAAAATCAAGGTGAATACAGGAAATTGGTGGCGCTAAATTAGGCAGCGCTGCTCGCGCTGCCTCATGCTTAAAATTTGAAATGTTCTCGTCTGTTGGGGTCAATCATGGCAGGTAAATTGCTTGAAAACACGAATGAATGCCCTTGCACCTTGCCATGATCAAAGAAAACCCATTGCGCATGCTGAATTTTATCTAGTCCTAAAGGTGCCAAAATCTTGCCTTGTGGATTTAAGTATTTAATCCAGGCCTCTGGAATGGATTCAATCGCTGAAGTGCAGATGATGGCATCAACTTGTTGTTGTAAATTCATGAGGTTCATGGCATCACCTTGTTCAATATGCGCGTTTTTGATATTAAGCTTGGCCAAATGAGCGCTACTTTGTTCGACAAAATCGAGATGATAATCGATAGAAAATACTGTAGCGCACAGCTGACTCAACAAGGCGGTCATAAAACCTGAGCCACTACCTATTTCTAAAACAGTGTGATGCGGTTCTAATTTAGCTGATTGAATGATTTTTGCCTCTTCAAGTGGGGTTAGCATGACTTGTTCATGGGCAAGGGGGATATGCGTATCAGCATAAGCAAAAGCTTGGGATGTGCTGGGAACAAATTCGGCACGTGGAAATTGTTCAAATAAGGATATAATATCATCTTGGTAGATATTATTGGTTCGCAGCTGCTGTTTGATCATATTTACACGAGACTCAATTAAGCTCATTTTTGTACACCATTTATCGTTATCAATTAAATTATGCTTAAGGGTAAAACTTTATACAGCATTTCGCAAGAAATTCATCGTGACATTTAAATATTTTTTGCTATCCTCATTGATAATTTCACCAATATAATAATAATGATGCATGGAAATTACCTAAATTTTTTAACACATGCTTTGGCTGACATCAAGGCACAAGGATTATTGAAACCAGAGCGAATTATTCTGAGTCCTCAACAAGCAACAATTGAAGTAGGTGCTAAAAATGTGGTTAATTTATGCGCTAATAATTACTTGGGTTTGGCTTCTCATCCCTTTGTGATTGAAGCAGCGCATAAAGCACTTGATACCTATGGGTATGGAATGGCGTCGGTGCGTTTTATTTGCGGGACGCAAAGCCCTCATAAAAAGCTTGAGGCGGCATTGAGCCAATATCTTGGTATGGATGATACCATTTTGTACTCTTCTTGTTTTGATGCCAATGGTGGTTTGTTTGAAACCTTGATGTCTGAGGAAGATGCGATTATTAGTGATGCTTTAAATCATGCAAGCATTATCGATGGCATCCGTTTGTCAAAGGCCAAACGATTCCGTTATGCCAATAATGATATGACCGCCCTTGAGGATTGTTTAAAAGAAGCTCAAGATGCGCGCTTTCGTCTGATTGCAACCGATGGCGTTTTTTCTATGGATGGTACTTTTGCCAATTTGCCAGCGATTTGTGATTTGGCTGATAAATATCAAGCAATGATTATGGTGGATGACTCTCATGCTGTTGGCTTCATTGGCGATAAGGGGCGCGGCACGCCTAGTTTATTTGGTGTTCAAGACCGAATTGATATCATCACCGGTACGCTGGGCAAAGCTTTGGGAGGTGCATCAGGGGGGTATATTGCCGCGCAGCAGCCAATTATTGATTGGTTAAAGCAGCGATCTAGACCGTATTTATTTTCCAATTCATTAGCGCCCATGATAGCGCAAACCAGTTTTGAGATCTTGAACTGGTTACAAGACAATAGCGAATTGCAGCAGCAACTTGAGTGGAACACTGCTTTTTTTCGGAATGGTTTAACAGCGCTAGGGTTTAATCTGCGCGCTGGAAATCATCCAATCATTCCGGTCATGCTTGGGGATGCCAAGCTTGCGCAACAAATGGCTGAAGCTTTGTTGGCACAAGGTGTATATGTGATTGGTTTTTCTTATCCAGTAGTGCCTATGGGGCAAGCTCGAATTCGTACACAAATGTCAGCGGCTTTGAACAAAGAACAATTAGAATTTGCCTTAGAAGCGTTTGCCATAGTTGGTCGACAATTAAATGTGATTTAGATATGAGGTTAAGATGAAAGCTTTAGTCAAGCAATTTGCGGGGCCAGGAATAACGATGGTTGATAAACCTATTCCAATTGTTGGGCCTAAGGATGTTTTAGTTAAAATTGAAAAAACAGCAATTTGTGGTACCGATATGCATATCTATCACTGGGATGAGTGGGCAGCGAAAACCATTCCTGTGCCGATGACCATCGGACATGAGTTCTATGGCAAAATATTTGCGCTTGGCCAAGATGTCAGTGAATTCCAAATTGGGCAGCGGGTATCAGGTGAAGGCCATGTGGTTTGTGGTCAATGTCTTTTTTGTCGCACCGGCCGCGCGCACCTGTGTCCTGATACGAAAGGTATTGGTGTGAATATTGATGGTGCTTTTGCAGAGTATTTGCTACTGCCGGCAAGTAATGTTATCTCATTGCCTGATGCGTTAAGTGACGAGGTGTCAGCGATATTGGATCCATTTGGGAACGCAACACATACCGCCTTAAGTTTTAATCTTGTTGGTGAAGATGTGTTGATAACAGGTGCAGGTCCCATTGGCATGATGGCGGTTGCAGTGGCAAGACATGCAGGTGCAAGACGCATTGTTATCACAGATGTTAACCCTTATCGTCTAGAATTGGCGAAAACCATGGGCGCAGATATTGCTTTAAATATTGCAACATCAAAGCTCACTGATGCCATGAAAACCTTAGATATCAACTATGGTTTTTCGTTTGGTATGGAAATGTCTGGGAATCCTCAGGCTTTTTCTGATATGATTCATCACTTACAAGCTGGTGCAGGTTTGGCATTACTAGGGATCCCTCCTCAACATGCCCCTGTGGATTGGCATCAGATTATTTTTAAGTGTATTCGTATACAAGGTATCTATGGTCGAAAAATGTATGATACTTGGTATAAGATGATGGCAATGTTACAATCCGGTTTAAATTTGAAGCCTATCATTACCCATCAATTTTCTTATGCCAATTACCAAGATGCTTTCGAGTGTATGGCGTCAGGTCAAAGTGGCAAAGTCTTGATTGATTGGACTTAAGTTTTTAGAGGAATTTTGCATGTCTCAATACGTATTTACTTTGCATCAATTAAGCAAAGTGGTTGATCAAAATCGCTATATTTTAAAAGATATTTCATTAAGTTTTTTTCCTGGTGCCAAAATTGGTGTTTTAGGTTTGAATGGCTCAGGTAAATCAACCTTGTTAAAAATCATGGCAGGTGTTGATACGCATTTCCAGGGTGAAGCGCGTCCTCAGACGGGTATCAAAATTGGTTATTTACCTCAAGAACCTGAGCTTGATCTGAACAAAACAGTGCGTGAAGTGATTCATGAAGCGGTGATGGACATGATTGATAAGCTAAAACGCTTTGAAGCCATTAGTATGCGTTTTGCAGAGCCGATGACTGATGATGAAATGAACCAACTGCTGCATGATCAAGGTGAACTTCAACATCAGATTGAAGCGGGCCATGGTTGGGATTTAGAGAGGCAATTAGAAATTGCCGCAGATGCGCTACGTTTACCTGATTGGGATACGTCGATTGGCATCTTGTCGGGTGGTGAAAGACGACGTGTGGCATTATGTCGTTTGTTATTGTCTAATCCTGATATGTTGTTACTGGATGAGCCAACTAACCACTTAGATGCTGAAAGTGTTGCTTGGTTAGAGCGGTATTTAGAGAAATTTACGGGCACAGTCGTCGCTGTCACCCATGATCGTTATTTCCTAGAGCATGTTGCGGAGTGGATTTTAGAGCTTGATCGCGGTGAAGGTATTCCTTTCAAGGGTAATTACTCTGCCTGGTTAGGGTATAAAAATGAGCGATTAGAACACGAGAAAAAACAAGAACAGGCGCATTATAAGGCTGTGTCTGCTGAATTGGAGTGGGCCAGAAGCAATCCAAAAGCACGACAAGCTAAAAGTAAGGCCCGACTGGCACGTTTTGAAGAATTACAGTCTAAGACTTTCCAAAAACGTCAAGAAACCAATGAAATCTTCATTCCACCTGGTGAGCGTTTAGGTGATTTAGTGCTTGAGATTCAAGATGTTTCCAAGAGTTATGGTGAAAAATTATTATTTGATAAATTAAATTTCGCGTTACCAAAAGGTGGTATTCTTGGAGTCATTGGTGCCAATGGTGCTGGTAAATCAACATTTTTGAAATTATTATCCAATCTTGAACAACCTGATGCGGGTGTTGTCCGTGTGGGGGACACCGTTAAACTGGCGCATATAGGGCAGTTTAGAGACGATTTAAAAGATGATGAAACGGTTTGGCAAACTATTTCTGGTGGTATGGATTTATTGCAAATTGGTGGTGTACAAATGCCATCACGCGCCTATGTTGGCCGGTTCAATTTTAAAGGTTCCGATCAACAAAAACGTGTTGGGGATCTGTCTGGTGGTGAGCGAAATCGCGTCCATTTGGCAAAGTTATTGATTCAAGGGGCGAATTTATTATTATTAGACGAACCAAGTAATGATCTTGATGTTGAAACCTTGCGTGCATTGGAGGAGGCGCTGCTTTCTTTCCCTGGTTGTGCGATTGTTGTTTCTCATGATCGATGGTTTTTAGATAGAATTTGCACCCATATGCTGGTGTTCGAAGGCAACTCAGAGGTT
Source organism: Gammaproteobacteria bacterium (assembly GCA_010030245.1). GTDB lineage: Bacteria > Pseudomonadota > Gammaproteobacteria > Legionellales > Legionellaceae > UBA2653. Next base: position 21,540 of record RGPR01000001.1, on the reverse strand, counting down.
TTATTTATGGATGGCAGTTACTCTGATTATGAGGCTTATCGTCAATCCCGTTTAGGAGATAAGGCTGCTGCACCATCACGAATAAAATATCGACCATTACATAAACACTAATTCTATGGAATTTTAGCTTCATGAAAAATATATTAAAAGTTGGTTTAATTGCCACCATGCTTGTTTCACTAAATGCTTGTATTGATTATGATGAATCAACCTATATTGTTGATGATAATGGATACCGGCATCATACCTTGCATTATTTGAGAGATAAACGCGGTCGGAATTATTATCCCATGACCATTCCTGCAACCGGTCAACGTGAATTTGTCTTTGATCCTAAAATGTTTGTTTGGGCTGCTTATGATGAGCAAGGCCAGCGTGTGATGACCGGAAGTGGTTCTGGCGGCAAGGATATGTGTGAAGATGTTGGTCAACCTTGTCGGACCGTGACCGGAACCTTCAGAGTTTACAATAAACATGGGATGGATTGTCGTTCTGGGGAATATCCCGTTGAGACTGAAGGTGGGGCAAAAATGCCTTATTGTATGTATTTCTACCGTGGGTATACCATCCATGCTGCCTATGATGTGCCGCTTGCCAATGCAAGTCATGGTTGCATTAGAGTGTTACCAAGTGCCGCAAAATGGTTAAATGAAGAATTTATTCGTATTGGTACTCGTGTTACTGTTTTATCCTATAGCGATGAAGATGGTGATGGCGATTGGATTAAATCAAGACCACCAGTTGTTCGCTAAAATCATATCTTTGAGGGGGGGCTTAAGATTTGGGCCTCCCTATCACCTGCATCACTGCCAAACGTCCATCTGTATTTAGTGTAAGCAACATCAAGACATCAAGATTTTGTTTAATTCTCTTTGTGCTGTTCTGGTACGCGAGCTGTATTGGAATATGTAGCCTCCAGAGATGATGCTTGTTATCGGTTTTAATCTTGATGCCACCAGCTAAGATCATGCTGGTTTGTAATCGATCTTGCTTGATGGCGTTCAGATTCCCAGATTGAAGAAGAGCTAACTTATATTGACGCCAACCAGATTTGGTAAAACATGCTTTTTTAATTTCTGATGCCGCATCATTGTGCTCATCATGTATGACGAAAGCAAGATGAGTTGCGTATCTTGCAAATTGACGAATAAATTGCATCTGTTTTAGGTGCGTTTCTCTTTGTGGAAATTTGACTGAGCAGTTTATTTTTTGTGTATTCGTCTTGTCTGCTTGAGCAAATACTGATGAGGTGAACATGCTTAAGACAAGAAAAAATACACGTTTATAAGTCATTGTATACTCATGCTGTTGCTATTGAACAAAAAATTATAATGGCTCGAGATCAAAGCTGCAAGAGAGAATAATGTTGTAAGTTTGAAGGGTGTCAGCTTGATGAATATCGGTAAGTGTATGTTTAAGCCATGCAATGACACCCACTTGATGGGTTTTTTAGGTTTCAATTAAGGAATAGAGGGTGGCGCTCGCTCTAGCGCCTTTGTCATTGCCATGAAGTCGAGTCAAGCAAGGGAAATTAAGGTGCTGGAGGATGAAACTTGTGCTGCATTTTCATTTGTGCCAGCGACTAATTTCGGATTAAACCAGCTAAAGCTAGTTAACAATTTTAATATATTGGAAAAGAACGCAACTATCATTTGCAAAATTGTTTGATTTTGATTTCCTCCTGTGTTTGCAGCTAATGGTGCTTCTTCTTCTTCACAGTCAAAAAAATCATCTTCTGCTTCTTCTTCACAGTCAAAAAAAACATCTTCTTCTTCTGAATCTCCCAAATAACCAGCCTCATTTGCTGTTCCTTTTGCCGTCTCTATCTTTATTAGTGCTCCTTCTGCAGGTGCATCTGCATCTGCTGCTCCTGCCAAAGGTGCATTTGCCAATAGTGGATCAGCCCCTGCTAAGGGTTTATTTAATTGTGCATTTATTATGCTTTCGCAAATAAAGAATCCAACTGCCACCACTCCTGCAAGTATAAAGATATGTGTTGGTTCTATTAATTTTGCTGCTTCTGCTGCTGGTGCTGCTTCTGCTAATGGTTGAGATACAGCTGCTACAGCTCTTCCTGTCATTCTATGATATTCTGCTTCCTCTGCTTCCTCTGCTTGTTCTGATAAATTAGCTAGGTGTTGAAGAGCCTGAAGTGGCAGATGTGCAAGATAAGTTAAATGGGCGCTTAACGGTTTAAACATACCAATGACTCCTAACCAAAATAATTTTGAATTAATCTAGATATAATTGTAACACAATTATGCCACAAAAAAAACCGACATGAGTTTTTTTTGACAACTCCGAGTTGCTTCAAAATGAACTTAAAATCTTAAGTAAGGATCTTTTTAAATTTCTCAGTTAGAATAGCAACACTATTTTTTCTTGGGATTGGATTTTGCAAGCGCGCGAGTTAAGCTTTAGGGTGATCATGATTACGGTGATATTGACCGTTATTTTAGCGATGGCGAATGCATTTTTAGCGCTGAAGTTAGGTATGTTGACCTCGGCGTCCATTCCAGCAGCCATTTTATCGATGGGGATTTTAAGATTTTTTAAAAATCCAAGTATCTATGAAAATAATCTGGTTCAAACTGCCGCAAGTGCAGGAGAGGCAGTTGCAGGTGGCATCGTCTATACCATTCCAGCCTTGGTTATTATCGGATATTGGCATCATTTTAATTATTGGCAGAATTTTTTCATTGCGTTTTCAAGTGGCATTCTTGGGGTTTTATTTTCAGTGCCACTGAGAAAAACCCTGGTTCATCATAAAGGTTTGCCCTTCCCAGAAGGGGTCGCAATTGCGAATCTTTTAAAGCATCAAAGCAGTGTGCGTGGATTTCGCTTGTTGGTCTTAGGTATCGCCTTAGGTGGGATGCTAGATTTTATGCAAACAGGTTTACAAATTCTTGCCAGTCACTGGGGACATGTTTGGACGTTTAAGTATTTTAGTTTGAAATTTGCCCTAGGATTTTCAATTGCCATCTTTAGTGCTGGATTTCTAATTGGTAAACGCATGTCATTAAGCATCATGGTGGGGGCTGTGTTATCTTGGTTTGTCGCCTATCCTTACTTTACGCATGTTCAGCAAGGCGATGAGGGTGTGCGTTATTTTGGTATAGGCGCGTTATTGTTTGCTGGTATCATATCTTTGGTGTTATTTATTAAGCCTCTTTTTAAGAAAATGTTTCAGGTATATTCTAATCCTGATAAGGCCGCTACCGCAGCTAATGACCAAGACATGCCAACAAAACTTATATGGATTTGCTTAACGCTACTTGGTATCGCATTGAGCATTTATTTTTATCAGCTCTTAGCGCCTATGGTGCATGCGCAGTTTGGCCTTGCTAGCTTGGTTTTATTTTGTGTTGTCTATGTGATGGGCATGGGGTTTTTAATGGCGATTGTTTCTGGATATTTTTCAGCAACGGTTGGGGTTAGTGCAAGCCCTGGAAGTGCCATTGTCATCATGTCATTGATGTTTGCGGCTTGTTTTTTCCTTCTGGTCTTTGATAAACGTTTTGGACTGGATTTAAATACCAGTGAGGCACTGGTGATTATGCTTGCCAGCATGGTGACAGGCATTGCCGCCATTGCCAATGATAATATCCAGGATTTGAAAGTCGGTCAAATTATTGGTGCCACACCTTGGAAACAACAATTGATGCTTAGTCTTGGCGTGTTGATTGCTGCTTTAGTCATTCCTGTGGCGATGCAAACACTTTTTCAGGTCTATGGTATTGCAGGCCATGGTGGTCATGGCAACAGTTTGCCAGCACCAACGGCAGTATTACTAGCGACATTAACAGATGGTTTTTTCCAACATGCGTTGCCACAAACGACTATTGGCGCTGGTGCTTTAACTTTACTGCTCATCATGCTTGGCTGCCATTTTACATCTTTTGGCTTATCTTTTTTTGGTGTTGCCATTGGCATGTATTTACCTCTTGAGACGTCTATGCCGATGATTTTGGGCGGATGTCTAGCAGGCATTATTCAAGGAAAAGAACAAACGGGCATCTTTTTAAAGGGAAGTTTTGATCAATTTTTAAGTCTTGCTTGTGGTTTAGTTGCAGGCTCTGCAGTGATGGATGTACTCTTGTCTTTTTATTTTGCAAGTAGTGGTGATGTTGATATTTTAGCAGTCGCCCTGGGGCGTTCAAATTTGCCTATTGTCTTATCGATGTTGCTGCTTGTCATTGTTTTTATCACGGCAATATTTTATCGACCCAAATCGAGTGCTTGAGTTCTTGATACTTTTGTAAAATATTTTCAGGATTGGCAAGGATTGCGCTTTGATGCTGCTGCTGACAATGTTGTATAAACCATTTTTTATTACCTTCTTCCCAGATAAGACCACTGTGTGCATTCAAACCACTGTCCTCATGTAAACAAATGATGCTTGTTGGGTGAAATTTAAAAGAAACCAGTTCCATTAAACTTAAGCCACCGCTTTTGACAATGATCAAATGGGCATTTTGTAAAAGCTCCCCAAGGTTTGCTGCATCTAATTGACCCAGTAAATAAATATGGCTTTGTGGTGAGGGCACGTCCTTGATGTTTTCAACAAGACTTGGACTTAACTTGCCGACCAAGGCAATATGCTCAATGCCTAAGGCGATTAAACTGTTGAGATAATCAAGACTAATTTGGCCATTAGCAGAGCTTAACATCACCACACTTAAGCGCTCTTTAGGTAAAATCATGATGTTTGCCTGCCTAGGGAGGATAATGCGAATACCATGTGCCAAAGCAGGAGGGGCTTGATGAAGGCTAGGGCGGATCATGGGATTATCTTCAGGTTCATAGAACCATACTTTTTTAGCATGTTTATGAGGAATAAAAGAAATGTCATCGTGTATATTCAGCAAGTGAATATTTAAAAAGCTTTTATCTAAAAATTCGAGCTCTTGCATCGGACTTAAGTAATGCTTGGCATATTGATGAGGAATGTCAGTAATAAACTGATGAATTTCAATCATAGGTTGCGGTAAGTTGTGTTGCATGATGTGTGCATTATATTTGGCAACAGCGCGGCAAAGGGCAGGTATTCCAAGTGCTTGGGTGGAAATAATAGCGTCATAGGGTTTTTCATGGCTCAGCGCATCCATTAGGGTTTTGTTTAGACGCTGTTGAATGGTATGTTTAAAAAGCTTATCAATAAAGCCTTGATTTTTGACTAATCGTCGCAGCGATAAACCATGGTTTTGACGCTGCATCAGATTAAATAATGCGGTCATCATATAACCATTGGGCATCCAATCAAGCAAGAAATCTACATACAGCCGACAAGGTGTTTTAGCTTGCTGTAAGCGCAGTTGAGCATATTCTTGTTTCAGCTCGCTAAGAGAGGGGAGCTCAATTTGATGTAGCCGTTGAATTAATTTCCTCATCCCAGGTAAATAGGCCAACAGCATTAAATTTTCGAAAAGACGCTCGAAAGAAAACCTTGCTTGGGATGGTTTTTGGGCAGTATGGTATGCTAAAATCGTTTGTTGTTGTTGGTATTGCTCAATAAGGCTCATGGCAGCAGTCAAATGCCCGCCACCGCCACTAGACGAGATGATTAACGGATTGGATGCTTGAAGCCAAGACCACTTTTCATCGCATGTGTTCATGGTAGATACTTATCATGAGAAACTTAATGTAATCATAGTCAGCTTTGTGCGTTTTGGATAGATTTAAGGAAAAAAGAATGAATGAAACAGTCAAATCAACACCTTATCTTAGTCGTCTTCACTGGGTAATTTTTTTAAAACCTTTTTTAATTCTATTGATTCCAATTGCAATTGACTTTACTGGGATACATGATCAGCGACCTTTTTTAATTTTTCTTGCCATATTTGCTGCTTGGATAATTGGCGAATTGGTGCGCTTTATTTTTACGACCCTAAGCATTGGTGAAAATAATGTCATTTATCAAACAGGTTTTTTTGTGCAAAAAACCATTGATATCCCAATGCATAAAATTGAAAGTATTGATATTACGCAATCGCTGATAGGTAGTATTTTAAATTATGGTGACATTATTATTACAGGGACAGGTGGAACCAGACAAATCATCAAAGCCATTGAACAGCCCTTGACTTGTCGTCGATATATTGAGCAATTAATGCATGACCGCCGTGACTAAGGATAAAACCCCACAGCTGCAGTGGCAAAAATTAGCAAACTTGACGCCTGGTAAATACCAGCCACGTCAATTTTTTGATGATGTATATATCAAGGAACTTGCCGCTTCAATTGCCCTACATGGTGTATTACAACCCCTATTGATTGATGAAAAAGGGCAGATTATTGCAGGCGAGTGCCGTTTCCGAGCAGCTAAATACATTGGTTTAAATGAGCTACCTTGTATTCAAATACAGTTGCCAGAGTCAAAGAAATCGTTGCTGGCTATTCTAGAAAATATTCAGCGTGCACAATTAGAGCCTTTAGAAGAGGCTTTAAGTTATCAGCGCTTACAAGTCGAATATGCATGGACACATGAGCACATTGCAAGCTTATTGGGTAAATCAAGGGCCCATGTCAGCAATATGTTGCGTTTATTAGGTGGGGGTGAATTGGTGTTGCAGGCTTTGAAAGATAAATACATTAGCTATGGCCATGTTAGAGCTTTATTGCCCTTAAAAGAACAACGGCAAGTGACATTATTGGATTGGACCATAAAAAATAAAGCCTCAGTCAGGATGCTTGAACAAAAAATTAAACTTGTTAAAAATAAAGATGTGAACGTTTCGGAACATGCGCATTTTTTGCAAACACTGTCACATCAAGTTGGCGCCCCAGTCGAGCTAGAGTTAGGCCAGCATGGTCAAGGTTTCTTAAAATTTAAATATTTTGATCAAGAAACGCTGCAAGGGCTTCTGCAAAAACTGGGCTTAAGTTATGATTAGATATTAATAAGAAGAAGGTAACGCCTATGAAACGGAGTTTGTGGCCAGTAGTGGCCATATGTTGTAGTTCGCTTGTTGCTCATGCCAATACGATTCCTGGGTCAATGCAACAATTGATTCATAAAACTGATCCCAATATCAATTTGGGGATGATGGCGGTTGATCTAACCACAGGCAACACCCTGTATGAACATCAATCAAGGCAGCTTTTTGTTCCAGCAAGTAATATGAAGTTATTTTCTGAAGCTTTAGCGATGCTGACCATGGGTACAGATTATCAAATACCAAGCACCCTCAGCACCGATGCAAAAACACTCGCTCAAGGTCGCTTAAATGGCTCTTTGTATTTGCATTTGTCACCCGATCCCTCATTTTCTCACCGTGATTTATATGCGCTTTTTGATCAACTTAAAAAATGGCATATCACTGAATTGTCTGGGGATGTTGTCGTTGATAGTGATTTAGCGGCAGTATCACCATATGCACCTGGAATGACTGCTAGAGACCAACAATTTTCTTATGGCGCCCCAGTTGGCCCCTTGATTCTAGATGAGAATCGCTTAAGTATTACTGTTAATCCTGCGTCATCTGTTGGACAAATGGCTGTTGTCGAAACCGCCAGTCCGGAAGGGGTGTTTACAATTGATAACCAAGTAAAAACACAGGCTAACCCTAAGGGTTGTGGCGTGTCCATGAATTTTGATAATTTGGGTGTCTTACATGTTCGAGGATGTGTTGGTGTTGGTCAGCTGGCGCTGATTCAGCGAATACCTGTCCGACAACCCGATCATTTTTTAAGCGCACACATTCGCTATCAACTGAGGCAAATGCATATCAATTGGCAAGGACAGGTGCGTTATGGCCATATGCCGGCTAAAACCATTCAAGTTGCACGGCATTATAGCCCCCCACTTCAACAATTGATGTCTGCCACTTTAAAACCTTCGGACAATTTGTATGCCAATAGCCTGTATTTATTGGCAACCAATCACATTCGTCATGCCCCAAGTACTTGGTCAGATGCCCAAGCGGTAGCCCCTAACTATCTGAAAGAATTGACACACATTAATTTTGACAATGCTGTTTTTACCGATGGCTCAGGCTTGTCGCATTTTAATAAGGTCACACCTTTCCAGACCTTAAGCTTATTGACTTATCTCTATACCAAGTTTCCTTTGGCTTATGAGTATATTTCAGCACTTCCCATATCTGGTTATGATGGCACACTGGTCAGACGCCTTAATCGACCCGACCAAAAAGGCTTGGTCAGGGCAAAAACAGGAACCTTGGTTGGTGTTTATAGTCTTTCCGGTTATTTAGTATCTAAAAATGATCATATTATTGCTTTTGCGATGTATATCAATACGAGAAAAGGAACGCCTCCTCAAATTGCAGGGCGCTATCGTGGTTTTATTGATGCCGCGACTAATATTTTAATTCAATCCCAGCCAGCAAATCTTCACCAAGCGCTATTTTTGCCGCATGCGAATGGCAAGGGGAAAATTGACTTGACAGCTGAAGACATGGCTCGTCGACAATTGGCATTTTGGCGTAATTTGGAGTATGGCTTAAAGCGTGAATTAAATGCAAAACCGGTGACAGTGGTCTTCCACCCGCAGGAGCTCGTGATTGAAGACCGCGGTGCAAGTGATGTCGGTATTTGGCAGGTGTTGAAAAAATTAAATCACAATCGTCCATTTAGCGTTGCCGTTGAAAGCATGCAAGCACCAAATATTGGCGCAGATGCCTTGAAGATTTTGTGGCTTCAGCATCAACCGGATCATGGATCACAAAAACGTTGGATTATTCGCCCGATGGGTTAATCATGCAATTGGGGCTTTAAGCCCCATTGTCTGCTTTTTTCGCGAGCATCGCATAGTAAAAACCATCCATGTTGTTTTGGCCGGGTAAAATTTGTAAACCGTAGCGCGTTTTAAGCCCAACATTATTGATGATCTCGACATGAAGCGCATCGTTGGTATTTTCTAAAAATGTCTGAATTTGGCGATCATTTTCTTCTTTAAGAATTGAGCATGTGGCATAAAGCATTCGGCCACCTGGCTTTAAAGTTTGCCAAAGTTTTTGCAGTAATGCCTGTTGGATCTCGAGGTTTAAGGCAATACTTTGCTCTTGACGACGCAGTTTGATGTCTGGATGACGACGAATGACCCCAGTACCAGAGCAAGGCGCATCAATCAAGATGCGATCAAAATATTGTCCATGCCACCAAGTGTCTAGATTTAAGGCATTTCCTTGAATGAGTTCAGCTGCTAAATCAAGGCGTTGCAGCGTACTTTTGAGGCGTTCAAAACGAAAGGCTTGCAGCTCTAGGGCCACAAGTTTTAGAGTTTGATTTGTTTCAAGCATATGGGCCGTTTTTCCGCCAGGGGCAGCGCAAGCATCAAGAACTCGCAGTTCGTCTTGCAGTAAAAGCAAAGATGGACAAAGTTGAGCGGCTTCATCTTGAACAGAAATGAGGCCCTCATTAAAACCCGGGATATCCTTGATATCGATGGCATCGTGCAGCGTGAATCCATTTTGACTGTGACTGCACATAGTGGCATTTAAAGGATGGGCTTTAAGATAGGCATCGCGCTTGATTTTCGCTTGATTAACCCGCAGCGTCATGGGTGGGTGCGCATTATTTGCAGCAAGGATATCTTGCCAATGATGAGGATAATCCTCTTGGACCCGTTTGATAAACCAAAGTGGATGCGCATAAAGGTAACTTAAATCAGAGGCTAGTGTGTTTTCCCAAGCAGCTTTATGGGTAATCGATTTTCTTAATACGGCATTCACAAGTCCTGATGCAGAACTAAATTTATTTTTTTTGCATAAGCTGACAAACTCATTAATAACAGCATGCGCCTGCTTATCCAATTGGTGCAGTTCGGCCAATCCTAAAATTAAGATAGCGAACACTGTTTTATCTTTGGGTGTTTTAGTGACAAATTGTAAAGCGATGCGTTCAAGGCGATAAAAGTAGCGACAAGTTTGTAATAATAAATATTTTGCGCTTGGGAGATAATGTGCAAAAGCATCAGGAAGGGGGTTCCCCTGTAAAAGGGGGGTTAAGCCTTCTAAGGCTTGTTGACGATAATTGATATTCATTCGAACAATTGTCCAACGGTCACATTCATATTGCTGCCATGTAAGTAATCAGATATCCTCATTTTTTTGGCATTTGGCCATTGCCAAATGGTTAAGCAAAGACTGCCTTGACCACAGCAAACAAGAAGGCCTTGGTGTTCAATGGCCATGATTTGTCCGGGTTGGCCTTGTACTTCAGGGCCTAATGTTGCCGCATGGATTTTCACAGTATGATCTTGGAAGATGGTAAAGGCTGAGGGCCAAGGGTTATAAGCATGAATTTGTCTTAAAATGCTGCTACTGTCTTGATGCCAATTAATTTTTGCATCTTCTTTTTTGATTTTTGGTGCATAAGTTGCCAGTGTATTATCCTGAAGCATAGGCTTTAGATCATGAATGTTATGAAGGGTTGTTAGAATACCGTGAGGGGCTAGTGTTGCTAGTTTTTGAGTTAAGCTTTCAGCGGTATCGTCAGCTAAAATAGGGCATTTGATGATATCCAAGACGTCACCAGTATCCATACCCACATCCATTTGCATGATGCTAATACCTGTTTCGCTATCACCATTTAAGATGGCATATTGAATCGGGGCAGCACCTCGCCAATAGGGTAAGATAGAGGCATGAATATTGATACAACCAAAACGAGGCATCTTAAGTACTGCTTGCGGTAAAATCAAGCCATAGGCTGCAACCACCATGACATCAGCATCAAGCGCTTTAATTTGTGCCTGCGTCTCTGCTGTTTTTAGGGTTTGGGGTTGATACACTGCTATTTGATGTTCGATGGCCCAATCTTTTATCACACTGGTTTGTAATTTTTGACCGCGACCTGCAGGTCTGTCGGGTTGAGTCAATACGGCAATGATGTCATGGCCTGCTTGGTAAATGGCTTCAAGTGCAGGCAACGCAAAGTAGGGGGTTCCTGCATAAATAATTTTTAAACGCATGTTAACTCTAGTTGGGGTGTTTTTTGAGGTATTTTTCCAAGTCTTTTCGGGCACGCTGTCGCTTGATTGGCGATAATAAATCAATGAATAATTTGCCATTCAAATGATCAATTTCGTGTTGAATGCATTCAGCCAATAAACCATCACAGTCGATTTCAAAGAGCTTGCCATGTCTATCCATCGCTTTTACCTTGACATATTTCGCACGTACCACTTTTTCCAAGGCACCTGGAACCGATAGGCAGCCTTCCTGAAATTGTTCACTACCTTCGCTGGCAATGATTTCAGGGTTGATAAACACCAATTGTTCTTGACGTGATTCACTGACATCGACCACAGATAAGCGAATATTTTGACCAATTTGAGGTGCAGCAAGCCCGACACCCCGAGCATCATACATGGTTGCAAACATGTCATCGATGAGGGTTTGGAGATTGGCATCAAATTCAGTGACAGGTTTGGAAACAATTCTTAGACGTTCATCGGGCAAATATAAAATCTTAAGGATGGCCATGTATCGATAATCCAACAATAAATATGCCGATATTATAGCATTTTTCGCGAATTATGGTCAATTCATAGCGGGCGCTTTGGAAAAGAAGCTTGATGATTTTCGCAACAGGTTTATAATTTGTTTTATCATGGAATCTTGCTTGACCATCGCCATTATGGATAATCGAACAGCCCTTATTTTACTCTCTTATGCCCCAGGCATTGGCCCTAAAACCTTAGCGAATCTTAGGCATTACTGGCCTAATCTAGCAGAACTTTTCAACGAATATGCGCAATCTTCTTTAAGACGAGCTATCCCGGAAAAGCTAGCCGCCATTTTAAAATCACCTAATTGGCAGCAATATGAAGCCGATCTAAGGTGGCAGGAAAGTGCTAATTGTCATTTGTTCACTTGCCTTGATAAAGAATATCCAGCGCTTTTGCGCCAAATCCCTCACCCACCCATTCGTCTTTACGCCAAAGGCGAGCTTAGTGTGTTGAATTTGCCTTGTCTATCGATGGTTGGTAGTCGTAAACCTAGTGCCTATGGAGCCGCCATTGCCAAGCAGTGGGCCTATGCTTTGAGTTTGAAGGGATTATGTATCGTCAGTGGCATGGCATTAGGTATTGATGGTTTAGCCCATCAAGGCGCAATTGCTGCAAATATGCCAACCATAGCGGTTTTGGGTAATGGTGTAGAGTATATTTATCCCCATCGACATCGTGATCTTGCCGAGAAAATTATCGAGAAAGGGGTGCTTTTGAGTGAATTTTTACCAAAAACAGCGCCAAAGACTAGACAATTCCCCCAAAGAAATCGTATAATATGTGGATTATCATTAATCACATTGATTATTGAGGCTGCAATTAAAAGTGGTAGTATGATCACTGCATTGCATGCTGTAGAACAGAATCGAGAGGTCTTTGCAGTCCCGGGAGAAGTGACAAACCCTTTGTCTGCAGGATGCCATTACTTGATTCAACAAGGCGCCAAACTGGTTATGACTGATCAAGAGGTCTGGGAAGAATATCAGGCGCTATATTGTCCCCTTTAGTGGGTTGTTTGCTATGATAGTGCTGCGAGGTGTTTATGAATGATCAATTGTTTGAAATGTTGTTGTCCTTGTTTGAACAAACACTAACACAACTAAAATCTAAACAGATGAATGAAACAGAAGATAACTTGATATCATTTGATTCAGATGAAATCACCTTACCCATTTTTCATACCCAATCTAATAAGGGTACTCGTGTACTCACTGTGTTGGAACAAGCAAAATTAACCAAACCAGCTCTTCAATTTTTGATGCGTTTGTTGCATACTGGCGTCCTTTCATGTGAACAATTTGAGCAAGTCATGGATCTTGTGTTAGAGTCTAGTATGCGGTTTGTTTCTGTGGCTGAAATTAAGTACATTACCCATCAAGTGTTATTTGATTTCTTGTCAGACAGAGAACTGATGATGCTAGAATTTTCATTGAATACGGAGATGGCTCTCACAACCATGCACTAAAATGGAGAAATAATGACAAAAAATTTGGTGATAGTGGAGTCACCAGCGAAAGCAAAAACCATTGAAAAGTATCTTGGTAAAGATTTTACAGTCATGGCATCGTATGGTCACGTACGCGATCTTCCTGCAAAAAAAGGCTCAGTAAAACCAGAAGCTAATTTTGCCATGACCTACACGTTGATTGAACGTAATAGCCGCCATGTGGATGCCATTGTAAAAGCCATCAAACAAGCTGACACCCTCTATCTGGCAACTGACCCGGATCGCGAAGGGGAGGCTATTTCTTGGCATATCTTGAGCGTATTGCAAGATAAAGGATTGATAAAAAATAAAGCCGTTCATCGAATCGTTTTTTATGAAATCACCAAACAAGCGGTCAAAGAAGCTATCGAAGCACCTCGTGATATAGCCATGCACTTGGTGAACGCTCAGCAGGCTCGACGTGCCCTTGATTATCTGGTCGGATTTAATTTATCACCGCTGCTTTGGAAAAAAATCAGACGCGGACTTTCAGCAGGTCGTGTGCAAAGTCCGGCATTACGTTTAATTGTGGAGCGTGAAGACGAAATCGACCGTTTTATCTCCCAGCCTTACTGGTATGTCATTGCCAATTGCCAACAAAAAAGCAAATTCAATGCACGATTGACCCATTGGATGCAAGATAAAGTAGAACAGTTTTATTGGCAAAATGGTGAAGATGCAGCCGCAGCTCGAGAGGCAATTTTAAAACGTGCTAATGGCAGCTTGGAAGTGGTCAATGTCACCCGTAAAGAGCGTTTGCGCCATCCATCACCACCATTTATTACCGCATCCCTCCAACAAGATGCATCTCGTAAATTAGGTTTTACCGCGCGTAAGACCATGCAAATTGCCCAGCAACTTTATGAAGGGATTGATATTGGTTCAGGCACCTCAGGTCTGATTACTTACATGCGTACAGACTCGGTTAATTTAGCCGGGGAAGCGCTTAGCAATATTCGTCATTTTATTACTGAGCGTTATGGTAAAAACTTTTGCCCTGACACCCCAAGGATATTTAAAACCAAATCAAAAAATGCCCAAGAAGCACATGAAGCCATCCGGCCTACTGATGTGATGCGGACGCCAGAAGCCATGAAGTCATTTTTAAGTCCTGATCAACGAAAATTGTATCAGTTGATTTGGCAGCGCACCATGGCTTCACAAATGAGTTCTGCTCGTCTTGATACGGTTGCTGTAGATTTGCAATCAGGCGTTGAAGATAAATTCAGGGCCAATGGTTCCCAAATTATTTTCCCAGGCTTTTTGTCTGTTTATGAAGAAGGCAAGGATGAACAAAATGATGATGATGCTGAAACCATGCTACCTGAGTTGGCAGTTGGTGATAAAATTAAGCTCAAAGACATTATCGTTGAAGAGCATCATACGGAGCCACCTGCGCGTTACAGTGAAGCCAGTTTGGTCAAGGCCCTCGAGGAATTTGATATAGGGCGTCCTTCAACGTATGCGAGCATTATTTCAACACTGCAGGATAGAGATTATGTCGTGGTGGAGAAAAAACGCTTTATTCCAACAGATGTGGGCCGTATTGTTAGTCATTTCTTGACAGAGTATTTTAACACTTATGTGGATTATAAGTTCACAGCAGGCCTTGAAGATACCTTAGACGCAATATCTCGTGGCGAACAAGAATGGATACCCGTATTAGAAAACTTCTGGCAACCATTTTCTGAAAAAGTCCAACAAATTGATGACACCGTTCAGCGCAAAGATGTCACAACCGAAGAACTAAACGAAAACTGTCCCAAATGTGATAAGCCTTTAGCTATCCGTTTAGGGAAAAGAGGGCGTTTTATTGGTTGCACCGCTTATCCTGAATGTGATTATACCCAGGATATGGGGCAAAATAGTACAGGCACTGAGCCAGAAGTCAAAACGATTGATAGGGCTTGCCCTACTTGTAGCTCAGCGCTACAAATCAAACGTGGTAAGTATGGACTTTTTGTGGGATGCTCAAATTATCCAGAATGTAAATTCATGGAGCCACTGGATAAACCTGAAGATACGGGGGTCACTTGTCCGATTTGCCAATCTCATCCTATATTAAAGCGTAAATCTAAAAAAGGACGTATTTTTTATTCTTGTGGTGGTTATCCAAAGTGTAAGTATGCAATTTGGAATCAGCCACTGAATGAACCTTGCCCAAAATGCAAATGGCCTATTTTGAGCCTAAAAGTCACCAAAAAGTTTGGGGAACAAAAAATATGTCCTCAAAGTGAATGTGGCCATACTGATAATGTCTAAGTTTGTTGGTAAGTATCAAAATAGACGTTAAAGCGAGGATGCCTGAGGGGGATAATTCTTTCTCCCTCAGTGACGTCAATGTTATTCTGATTGTCTCCCAACTCAATCCTATTCGTGATGCGGTCATGAACCACTTCACGGTATTCAATTGGCTTTGAGGCAACGTTAACGCAGGCTATGAGATTTATTCCTATAAGGCTTATGACGAGAATTTTGATCATTGAATTTTTTTTAAATGATTTTTAAAAAAAGATTAGCATAGTTTTTCTTGAATCCATATCGATTTGATGGAAAATTATTGATGGCCATGTTAGATTGTCTCTTTTGGTTTTAAGGATGAATCATGAAAAGACTGTTAGGTCTAATTATTGCAAGCCTATTGTTGGGCGCCTGTGCTACGGTTTACAAACCTGCTGAATTAAATGGGTCAGGCTATCGAGATACCAAAATGTCTGACAATACTTACATGGTTCGCTTTCTAGGTAATCAACGTAGTAGCAAGGAACAAGTTTATCAATATGCCTTAAGACGCTCAGCAGAACTCTGTAAGGAAAAGGGTTTTCCTTATTTTAAAATCATCAAGACTTCATCGTTTATACGTGAAGATTCCAGAGATGTGAAGAAAGAGCTTAATCCGATGGGGCAATACAATACCACACCTGCAAATGACATGAACGAAGTACTTGATTTTCAATCCAAAGCGTCAACATATGATGATGTGATTACCATTAGAAGACCAATGACTGTGATGCTCATTCAATTTTACCAACATCAGGTAAAAGGCGCATTATCAAGCCAAGACATATTGACGCCCCCCCTAAAAACCCATTAGTGAGAGATTCGGAGTGTAGCTCAGCCTGGTAGAGCACTGCCTTCGGGAGGCAGGGGTCGCAGGTTCAATTCCTGTCACTCCGACCATATCAGTTCGGCTGAGCCGACATATGGCTTTTTGCTGCTTCGATCGCTTTTTTTGTTGCTTCCTTTATTTCAGCTTGTGCTTGTTTTGCAGCTTCTTCATATGGGATGGTTCCATCGTTAATTGTTTTTAAAAAATTGGCTAGATCTGCTAATGTTCTAGCTTCTTCACAGGCTTCTATACATGTTTTTTTATATTTTCTTTCTCCCTCATCAAAGAATGAATTTCCTCGTTTGACGTTTTCTAATGCTTGTCTTGCGCACTCTTCACTTCTTTGGTCATATGACTCTTGTATTTCCTTCTCTGCTATTGAGAAGTAAAGTTGTTCATAATATCACCTATAGAGAATAGAAGACGGCATGATATCATGACCACACATATTTGTCTGTTTAAAAGGCATTATGATCGTTATAAATTCTTATGTTTAAAAATATGCAAAGATGTTTGGTATAGAGTTTCGGCTTAACTCTTTTTATAACCTTTTTTTATTCAAACTGAGCCTATCATCAATAGAAGTCCAATCACTATTGATATACCATAATTTAAGAGCTAAACTGCAAACCTGTCATCCAGGGTTTACTTCAATAATACAATTGGTGCTAATAAAAATGAATCAAAATGATAACTTGCAAAATCAGCATGAATATGACAATTTTTTCAAAAATGCCTTAACTTTAACAGGTTCAGTTACACCAAAGGTTATTAAAAAAGTATGCTTCATTGTTATTTATACGTGCTTAGTAACATATCTTTGTGATTTATTCCGATTACCTGCTTTACCTATTGGCCCGTTTGAATATGGTGGGTTTATCATGGCCTTAATCTTGGTCTTTAGACTCAATGCAGGCCACGATCGATGGTGGGAGGCAAGGAAATTATGGGGTAATATTGTCAATCAATCGAGGAACCTTTCTATCATACTCGTTCAATATACCAAAAACCCTGAACCTGTTTGGCTGCTTAAAATCACCAATATGATTTCAGCTTTACCCTATCTGATGAAAGATAATTTAAGAGGCTCAGCCGATATGCAATACTTATCTCATTTGATTGATATAGAACATATTGAGAAGTTAAATGTATCCAAACATCATCCGAATATACTACTGACCATGATGGCAAAGGAGCTACAAATTGGGCGAGATAATGACTGGCTAGATGGCTACACCTTCCTTGCGGCACAAACGCCAATACAAGAAATTGTTAATGCTCAAGGCGCCTGTGAACGGATTTTAAAAACACCGATGCCCTTTGTGATGGCTATAAAATCAAGGCGCTTTATTTTATTTTTCTTATTGATTTTGCCATTTGCCTTAGCAGACATTTCTTTATATATCAGTCCATTAATTGTAGGTATCGTCTCTTATGCACTTTTTTCAATCGATCAGATTAGCATCGAACTACAAAATCCATTTTCTCAAAAGAATTTAAGCCACCTCCCTTTGGACAACATTTGTAAAACAATTGAAGGCAATGTTGAAGAAATTCGAGACCTAAGCGCTCTTCAAATGGCCATAATATGAATAAAATGTCGCGTGCAGCTATTTGCAGTAGCATTTGTCTGCTACTACACGAAGCGGTAAAATATCACTGTGGGTGTTAATAATGATTGATTTATCTACTCGCGTAGTTGCACCAGCATATTTGCCATCAACGGTAAAAGCTGCTAATTGAATATGGTAGCCATCACGTTCTGGCAATTGAAAAAAAGTTTGGTAAATCTGATCTTGATGACAAAATCGGCCGTTTCTTTCATTTATGATGATATTAGATGAACTAAAAATTCGAATGTTATCGCCAGCATATCCAGCTAAAGGTTTTGAGACATATCCATCTGATAATAACGCCGCTGTAACTTCATATTGCGCGTTCAGCAAGTATGGATTATCTGGGAACAACTCCCATAAGACAGGTAAGAGTGCTTTATTACTGGTGATCAAGGTCCATAATGGTTCATATACCATGATATTATCTTGTAGTAATACATCTACAAGACGAGGCGTTGCTGTTTGATCCTGCACAACACTCAATAATTCTTTTGTATATTCGTGACGAATTTGTTGTAAAGCAGTTTCCCAAGCCCAGGTTTTCCATATGCATTTTAATGGAATTTGCTCGTCGTCAATCACTTCACCTGCACTATTCCAACTTAAGCTATCAAAGCCAACAATAATTTTACAAGTAATGCCTGCAGCTGTAATCGCTTTTTTCATGTATTGTGCATGATAGTGTTCTTCCGGATCATCATCTTGTAAAATATGCAAAATGCCGCCTATATGATTGTGTCGCCACGCATTCACTAAATGGTAGAACAGATCAACACCAGGATTTCGACCTATTTGACAATCATAGTGATTTGCCCATTTTTCTTGAATTGTTCCACATTCTAAAATACATGATGCTGAATCAGCATTATATTCAAATACCTTTATTCCGCGTTCTGTCATTGCAAAATCAAAGCGTCCTGTAACCATCTGGTTTTTTCGTTCTTCCCATGAACGGTGTATTTTTGGCCACAGAGCAGGTGGAATATTAAATTTTTCTAAACGTTTATCGTCTTGCAAAACATGGTAGGTTGCGTGCATAAACATCGCATGCAGTTCATTGGTGGCATGTTTTAATTCCTTTGCTGCAGTTTCTGATATGCAAATATATTGGACTGGGACTAAAGTATTTAGTTTATGTCCACCCATCTTCTTTACAAATGCTGATTCATCTGGATTGTTTAGTTCTAACCAGGGAGTGTCATATTTCGCTATTTTTGGGACACTTTGCAGCTTTAATTCAAATAGTTTAGGGTCTGAGGTCTTAACTACTTCTGCATGTAGGGGGTTGGCTGTTTGAATAACCCAACCTAAAACTTGAGTATTGATATCAATAAGGTCTTCAATTAAATATCCGCCATCAGCAGTGATAAAACTTTTTAATTTTCGAGAGTAAGTTTGTCCATCAGGCCAAATAGTTTGCTCAACATTTTGTTCGATAATATGTATTTCATCAGGGAACACTTCCATAACCACCGCAACATGACCAGTATCTTCAAAATAACCACCTTCTGCCCAAATGATTAAGCAGCCAGGAACAGGCCAATGTTTAGCACCATTTTTAAATGATTTAAGGGGTAATATAGTATTATCTTTAGTGCTACTCACTGAACGTAATTCAAAAATATCATAGGCCATACTGATATCAGCAAAAATATAGTGTTTATTGATATACAACCATCGTCGAGCAAATTCCACACATTGCCATTTATAGCCCATGAATATACCATCTAGGTAGCTACGATAGTCGTCACGATTTTTTAAGCAAGCAGGCAGGTGTGGGTCTTCATGCGAAGAATAGACTGCAACATTACCTGGAGCAAGGCCTAAGCACGTCCCGAAAGGGGCAGGTATTTTTTTTACATGCATGATTATCTTTTAAATATATTATATTTAGAATTGTTACCATATCATTGTGATAATCTGTGTAGCAATAGAAGAGTAATTATTGTTGATTATACTTCACATGCATCAAACATTTTGTTAATTATCATTAGTACTGGCAAAGCTTTTCTTCCTATTAACGTTCTTGGCTAGATAAAGGAGCAATTTCATTATGTGGTTCAAATTTGCTTTATATGCCTCAATTATTTGGGGCTTTAATTATGCGATTTGTGAAGTCATTCTTGAAAAGATTTCAATATTGACTTTTATGGCTTTAAATTTATTCATTAGTGCTTTATTTTTTATGGTGCTAGCCTACCAGCATCATTTAAAAACAGACTTGGTGTATTTAATGTCTGACAAAAAAATAATGCTGATATTTTTATTACAAATAATTACTGCTAATATTGCTACCTATTTCATTTTATATGCGATAAAATCCAGTAATAATGCGCCTTTACCAGCACTGATTGAAAGCACATATCCTATTTTTAGTGCCATATTTTTATATTTGTTTTTTCAATGTAATCACTTTGATTTACGTTTTATAGCAGGTTCTACGCTCATCTTAAGTGGCTTATGTTTGATTTACTATGCTTAAATTCAATGATAGACAGATTTTTTTAAGAAACAATTCTGATTATTTTATGTTAAGTGTGACCGAGCTTATTGATACCACGGCCGGGACAAAGGAATTGGAACGAAACTTGACCTGACAGATACTTCTAAAAATCGACGACTGTCAGATCAAGCTTGAGCCACTAAACTAAACTCCTTGTTGCCGCTGCGCTGGCTGGTGTTCTTGTGTTTGCGTTTGTGTTTGTTCTGGTGAGGATTTCCCCTTTTGCGCAGCGATGGTTTTAATTCTTTCGGCAAATTGGGTGAGATTGCCAAGATGTTGCTCGTTAGCTGTCAGGTTATTTGGGTCTTGACTAATTTTTTGCTGTGTTTCTGAAATTTCTGCTTGTACTTGTTTAGATAAATCATTTAATCTATCGAGATGAAATCCGGCCAATTTTTCATCTACTTTGAAATTTAAAAGAGACCTTCTGGATTCTAATTGTTCGTCAAGTATGGGCTGTATTTTTTTTGCGTATTCTAGTTCTTTTTGTTCAATGAGGGTCCCTGATTCCTGCTTTCCACAGTCTATTTTAAGCTTGGTTAGGGCATCTTGTTCTGCTTTGTAAACATCCAGGAAAGCCTCAATCACTTTATGTCCATTAGCGATGTCTATTTTAGCTCTTGTTTTGATTGCATTAGATTCTTCTTTAGCCACGGCGTTAGCTACACCAATGTTGGCTTGTCCTTCATTGATGGTATTATGGTCTTGGTTATGACCTTTTGTGGCTTGCAACAGGTAATCGGCGCTTGATTTTTCAAATGCATTGAGTGATTGGATAAGTTTAGCATGTGCTTCAACAACCAGTTTGTCTGCTTCGTTGAGTGTCATTACAGCAGCATCAGCTAGTTGCGTTTGGGTTTGGTTTACTTTGGCGTCTTTAGTGGTTTGTTCTGCAGCAGCGGTTAACTCTTGGTGAATTTCAGTCATTGATTTATAGTGGGTACCTTTGCTTTTTATTCTGTTTGTTGATCCTTGAGTTTCCGCTTCGGTTTTTCTATATCCTTGCTCTATTTTAAATAACCTTGTAGCATTTTCGGTATTAGCTTGTGTGACAGTCATTTCTAATTGAGCTTTTTCACTTTTTTTCATTGCCTCTGCTTGTAATGTTTCTTGCTTCGAAATTGTTTCGTTTTGTCTTGCCTCCCCCTTTGCATAATCTGCTCTCATCTCTGCGGTGTCTTCATTGTTCCTTACAGCTTGATCAAAAAACACTTTTGACACATACTTACCTACAATGGGAATCATTGCACTCACCATTCCCAAACCGTTCCAACCCATACTCCCAACCGCGCCTAATGCGGGTATGAAGACATCTTTAACAAAAGCACTCATGATAGGCCTCTTAGATTGAAT